>JBBTUM010000129.1:0-1189 GCA_038063795.1 Patescibacteria group bacterium
GCTTTTGCAAAGCGTTCGGCGGCGGCGGCCACAAACAAGCCGCGGGATTTACGGTGAAGGGTAAAATCGAAGTAAAAAATGGCCAAGTGATGATCGTCCAATCACCGTAACCACGCATCCATGCCAAGAGACGAATCTCCTGCGTCAACCGAAAATCATCTCCATGTCCAAGCATCCCCAGGTACGATTGTAGCGTCGCATCTTCGGGGTTGTTTTTGATGCGCTTCATTATCGATTCCAACCAGTTTCATCTACTCTCCAATTCTATTCTACCAAAAAGAAAAATCCGCCCCGCACTCGATCCCGACAGATGTCGGAAGAGCGCGGAACGGATTCAGCAGCAAGGCCAAAGAGCCAAGTCTCCAAGGGCTACAGGAGAGCCAAGGATCCGAGTGCCCAAGGGCTTGAAGATCACTTGCGGACAGCGAGGAAGCGGCAGCTCCGATCCCACGGGTCCGGACGGTCGATCCAGTCCATGCCGAGACAGCGACCGTCGACGCTCTCGAGCACGTACGGCGAGAAGAGGTCGCCGTCGTACTGGCAGACAGAACCGAAAGCGACGATCGGGTACTTACGCTGCTCGTCGGGGTACTGCTTGGCGAAAGCGAGCAGCTCCTCGTAGAGAGCGGGGCGGAGCTCGAGGCGCTTGAGCTCGGCAAGCACCGCGTTCGTGCTCGCATCCTTGTCCAGATGCACGAGCTCGAACTCGATCTCACGCGACTCCGTCGAGACATCCTTGCAGACGTCGATCGGAGCGAAGAGCGCGCTTCGAAGACCGTATCCGTCGTACACCCAGTCGAACGCCACCTTGAGAGTAGCGTAGGTGGGCTGAGCGTAGGTGACGAGGGCACGGAAGCCGGGTTCACGGCTCGACGGGCCGCCGCGGTAGGGCGAGCCGATCTGGAGCGAGGGCTTGTCGATGATCTCGACGCGCTCCTCGATCAGGGCCTGGGCGAGCTTCGCGCTGATGCGCCCGTTGCCGAGCTGGTTCACGATCTCGATGATCTGCGCCTTCGATGCGTTGGAATGAGCCATGATTGCACCGCATCTCTTCTGAAAATCCACTGCCGCATGAGGACCATCCCCGCACGAGCGTGGCTATCAAAAGAGCCTTCATTCACGTGGAATTACGTGAAATTAGCTTTTCAGCTAACAACAAATAATAGCACGTTTTAGGCTTTTTGTCAAT
>JBBTUM010000130.1:0-1774 GCA_038063795.1 Patescibacteria group bacterium
GCCCGTCATGCGGCTCTGAGAGGAACAGCTCGAGCTCTTTCTCGTCCAGTTCACGCTCAAGCTCCTTGACCTCATTCTCGAGTTCGGTTCGCATACTGATGCTCTGATCCTCCTGGTCCGCTTCCACGATCGCACGGACGTCTGATCCGCGCTGAAGGATACTGTCCCAAAAAGAAAGCCATCGCTCAAGCTCGGCTGCCTCTCGAGATATCGCTTCCGCGCGCATGCGGTCCTTCCAAAAATCCGGCGCATTCATGGCTTCGGTCAGTTCACGGCTCCGGGAACGTTTCTCATCTAAATGAAGAGGCGCTTGGAGCGCCTTCACGCGATCAAGAAAATGTTGAATGGCTTTCAGTAGCTCGTCCATACCAGAAATACGCATTAGCGAAATACCTCGGGATACTGGGCGCGGAGCTGACGAAGTGTTTCCGGATCGAGCTTGATCGGCTGCACCACGCCATTCTGCTGCAGAGGAAATGTCTGTAACAGATTGAACATCTGACCGCCTGTTTGATAGATCGTCCGAAGCTGTGGCTGAAAATACCAGATACTGAGCACGAGCGGTACCACAATAATAAGAAGCTTCAAGAGGCTGTAGAACGAGCTCACGACGAGACGCCGATGAATCTTGTCAATCTTCACTTCCAGCCCACGGACATCCTTTCTCGTCTCCTCGATCAAACGTTGCAGCTCTTCAAGGCTTGTAGGCATACAGGGGCTTAATTCTTGACACTTCGAGTGCGCTGCTTTTTCTTGTTGATGATATTCTTCAGTTCCTTCTGGAAGGTCACGACGTCTCGAAAATCGCGGTAGACCGAAGCATATCGGATATAGCCGACCTGGTCGAACGATTCAAGTTTTTTCATGATGATCTCCCCGATCTGCTTGCTCGTCAGCTCGTTCTTCCTCGTTCTTTGGATCTCGCGTTCGATGCGGCCGATCAGTTTATCAAAATTATCTCGCGTATAGGATCGCTTCTCCAGAGCCTTGCGCAGGCCGCGGATGATCTTGTCGCGATTGTAGGGCTGTTTCGTCCCGTCGCGCTTGACGACCGTCAGATCAAGTATCTCGACCTGCTCGATCGTCGAAAAACGAAATTGGCAGCGAGAACACTGCCGCCGCCGCCGGATGCCGACACGATCTTGCATGAGGCGCGAATCAACGACCTTCGTATCCTTATTTGAGCACACGGGGCAATGCATGATGACTATTAACTAGTAACCGTTGACTAGTAACCGCGTCGAATCAAGTGTCCAGCTAGTAGTCAATTGTCACAAGTCAACAGTTAGCTATTTCTTCCTCATCCGGTTCCTGATGAACGTCGGGATATCAAGTTCGTCCTCGACCTCAACGGGGGGCTCCTCGACGCTCTCTTTCTGCTTGACGAACACCCGTCGCTCACGACGAGGCTCATCCTGATGCTGCACTGCTTCTGGCGAATACACCGGTTCCTTCGCCTGCACAACACTCGGTTCGGGCGCTTTCTTATCCTGAAAGCTTCGAAAGCCGGTCGCGATAACGGTCACTTTCAGTTCATCTCCCATCTTCTCATCGATGACCGTCCCAAAGATTATCTTTGCGTCAGGATCGCTGCTGGCCGTGATCACCTCCGCGGCCTCATTGACCTCGTGCATGGAGAGACTGGGGCCGGCCGTAATGACGAAAAGGACCCCGCGTGCGCCATCGATCGAAACTTCAAGGAGCGGACTTTCGACAGCTGCTCGAGCCGCGTTGATGGCTCGATTGTCGCCGCTTGCAATGCCGATACCCATGA
>JBBTUM010000131.1:0-2297 GCA_038063795.1 Patescibacteria group bacterium
AGCGGTTGCGCAGATCCAGGGCGCTGCTCTCATGCGTTATATCATCGCGATCGGACTTCTCATGTATTCTGTCCGTATGGCGGTCAGCATGGGCGCTGCAGGCGGAGCGATCGCAGCGAAGATCCAGGGCAAGTTTTCAGGGTATGCGAAGGCAGGCGGCACATGGCTCGCACGTGGCTCGAGCGGCAAAGGCGGTGCCGTCGGGCTTGCGAAAAAAGCTGGCGTAGCTTTGGCGACTCGTCCCGGTGAGACGATAGCTAAATTAGCGACTCTTCCGTCGGCAGCTGTCCAGCTAGGATATCGTGGTGCTGCGCGTATGGTTGGCGGGGGCGCTCACGCTGACCGTATGTATGCCGCAAGGCAGACGAGAGTAGCTGCCGCAGACGACAGACGTAAACAGAAACGAGAAGCATTTGAAAAGAAAGAAGATATCTTCTCGCGGACCATACGTCGCGTTCGCAGGCCGCTTGACGTCGGTGAACGTGAAAGTGAGCGAGAGCGCGTTGCTTCTGCGGGCAAGTCTATGAATGTATCTCAGATGACGCCCCGGCAGCTCAAGGATGAGCTGCAAGCTGCTGGTCCAGTTTTCGGCGCTCGGAAGACCGCTGCTGCCCGTGAGATGATGTCGCGAGGACTTATCGATGATATCCAGAAGCTGGGCGAGGACGAGAAGGACAAGGATGGCAACGTCCTTCGAAAAGGAGATCCGAAGCAGGCAGCCCTGGCGAAGGAGGCTACGCGGCTCGTCTTCGAGGAGGCTGGGTTGACACCTGAGGAGGTGGACAAGGTCAAGGAGAGGAATCTGCGGCATACGAATGTCGAGTCACCCGAGATGCAGGAGTTCATCAGATCCATGATTACCGAGGGGAAGCCTTTTTCGCGCAAGGACCTTACGGATGGTCCCACCGTTGCCACGATCGTCAAGAATGCAAGCACGACACTATCTGGGTCCGAGTTCAAGAAATTCATGGACAAGATTCCTCTTGATGCAAAGAACAAGGCGGTCAACGGTTTGCGCGAGGCTCTTAAGGGGTTGAAGCTTACGGCTACGATGCCGGAAAAGGAGAAAGACGTCGTTCGGGACAAGCGGGAGAAGGTACGTCAACAGATGGCGCGTTTTGATCCTAAGTCCATCGATGAATTCGCGCGCAAGATAGTGGATGACCCT
The DNA here is from genome assembly GCA_038063795.1 of Patescibacteria group bacterium. Taxonomy (GTDB): domain Bacteria; phylum Patescibacteriota; class Patescibacteriia; order UBA1558; family 2-01-FULL-52-15; genus JBBTUM01. The sequence continues at coordinate 1,169 of JBBTUM010000131.1, forward strand.
GTGACGGGCGAGGTGAAGTTCGATAATCGTCCCATCGAGACTTTGAAAAAAGAAGACCCAGGAGCCCATGAAGAATGGGAGCAGAAGAAGATCAGTCTTACAAAAGGCTTGAACCCTGACGCCTTGAGCACCATGACTCCCGAGACTCTGGAAAAGCACTCTCAGGCCCTCTCGGCGCCAACCGTTGTCGCATCGAGCGGCCGGGGGAAGTTCAATGATGTTCAGGTTGAGGCTATCTTACGCGGGTACGGGAAGGATCTGCAGACCGGCGCACCGGCGAATTCGCGCGCGGGGAAGATCGTGGCGAACTTCAGGACCGTGCTGAAAAACTCGCTCACGAGCGATGCGCTCAAGCAGGTGATATCCTCGGCATTTGCCGATTTTGAGAAGAAGAGTCCCGGCCTCACGAATCCATACGCGAACGCGAAAAAGTTGATAGATCAATACGAGCGGGAAGTATCGGGTAAGTCCAGAAAAGATGAGAGCGAGGAATCCGGGGCCATCGATGTGGAAACCGGGGACATCACGATGGGAGGGGAAGATGATGATGAGTCATAATGGATTAAGGAGAGGGCATCATGCCATTTGCCAGAATACGTGATCTGCCTCCGGATATCCGGGAGGAAATAACCGACGAAAAGTATATCGCCATCGAAGAGGGGATATACGATGAGTTCAGTTTGAACGGCGCGCAGATCACGGTCGTCGGGCGCGCTTTCGTTGACATTCTGCTCGGCAAAAGAAAGGCGACGCAGCTCCTGGAGCTGCTTTCAAAAATGCCCAACGCTGAAACTGTTGATGTTCGAGGCGTCGCACTTGCTCTCGCACTGAAGCGTCTCTGGCCAGTGAGCTACTTCATACCGGATGTCGATATCATGATCCGTAGGCTTGGGGGCAGGGTGCCCGAGGAGAAGCCGCAACTAAGAGCAGCTGTCACAGAGGGCGAGGAGACCGCTGATGTCATTTTTGGCGCGGCGCGAGATATCCTTCAGGCTGATCATGCGTATAATGAATACTATCTAACGAAAAAGCCGATGCGGATGGCTGACGGGCGCCTGAAGGCTCCGACGGCGACGAACTGGCTCCAGGACTATCTGCACGTCATGGGAGCCGAGGGCGCGAGTAGTCT
>JBBTUM010000132.1:0-4433 GCA_038063795.1 Patescibacteria group bacterium
TAATCAGAATCTCAAGCTCGCCGAGCACCGCTTGCCACAATTGATTGGTGTCCATGGGGTCGTTTTGTATTTTGTAGGTGAGGATAGGTAGTACGATAGCACAAACAAGTGCGGACAGGAACGGCGGAGAAGTGTACAAGATGTAGATAAACTGTTAAAAGCCGTAGTACTGTATTACCCCTGTTTACAAAGGATGTCAAACATGCTATTTTTCAGTAGCTTTCCAAAAAAATATGTCCACGAAACGAACCTACCAGCCAAAAAAAAGACGACGAGCACGCCGCCACGGCTTTCGCGCGCGTATGTCATCAGCAAATGGACGCAAGGTTCTGAAACGACGAAGGGCGAGAGGGCGAAAACGGCTAACAGTGTAGTCCCCTATGCTTCCCGCGGCGCATCGCTTGCGAAGCGAAGAGAGTTTCAAGCGACTTATGCAGCGCGGCCGTCGGTATTTTTCGCGGGCGTTGGTTGCGCGCGTTGTCGCGACGAAGGAACCTACGACCCGAGTGGGTTTCGTCGTTTCCGTCAAGGTCGCTAAAAAAGCAGTTCTACGGAATACTATCAAGAGGCGACTGCGAGAGATCGTCCGCAAGGAGCTACCTCGCATCCGAAACGGTTATGATGTTGCGCTCATTGCAAAAAATGAAGCCGCCCGGTATGATTATTGGGCTTTACGCGAGGAAGTCATCTCACTTTTTACCCACGCAGGCATCTTCAATGATCAAACTCGTGAACCGCGTAACACGCGGCACAGTGGTTAAATTCATTACGCTGTATCAGAGAACGCTCTCCCCCGACACCGGGGCTTTTTCCGTATTATTTCCCTATGGATGCTGCAGGTACTATCCGACGTGCTCGGAATATACGAAGAGAGCGATCGTCAAACACGGCGTTATCCGTGGCTTTCTACGCGGCGCGGCGAGGCTCGTCCGCTGTAATCCTTTCACAAAAGGCGGTTTTGACCCTGTACGATAATGGGAATTTTTAAGATCATCCTGCTGCAGCCGATCTTCAATGTTCTGGTTTTTTTATACAACACGATCTCTTTCCATGATCTCGGTGTGGCCATCATCGCCTTGACGCTCCTTCTCAAGATTATCTTCTATCCTCTGAATCGGCGCGCGATCGTATCGCAAAAAGCCCTGCAAAAGCTACAACCGATGATCGAGGAGCTGAAGGAGAAGCACAAGGATGACAAAGAGAAGCTTGGTGCCGAAATGATGGCGCTCTACAAACGAGAGAAGATCAACCCTTTCTCATCGTGTCTGCCGCTTCTCATCCAGCTCCCCATCCTGATAGCGGTCTATCAGGTATTCATTCAGGGACTGAACGGAATGAATCTCGATCTGCTGTATCCTGGCATCGTGAACCCCGGGTCATTGAATCATATCGCGTTCGGCTTCTTTGACCTGTCTGTGCGAAGCATACCGCTCGCAGTGCTTGCCGGGCTTGCGCAGTATTGGCAGACCAAGATGCTGATGAATAAGCGCGAGAAAAGGGGAAGCATGGCGAGCATGATGAATAAGCAGATGTTATATATGATGCCGGCGATCACCATCGTGATCGGGTCGAGCTTTCCGGCGGGACTCACGCTCTATTGGTTCGCGACGACACTCTTCTCTGCTTTCCAGCAGCTCTGGATGTTCCGCGGGCAGCCAAAAAGTGAATAAAAGGAGTTTGTGGAGGCATGCGGTGCAGTCGCATGTTTTTTTGATTAAAAAAGGAGGCCGTTGCATCACGATCCACAGGAACAGAGTGGCGTGCTGTACGTACCTCGTAGAGTCTGAGTCCGCGTTCAATGGGCGGTGACCGTGAACTTTTCGAGAAGGCTTCCGATCGCCTGCTCATGCTCACCTCTCTGGTGGCGGCACGGGAGAAGGCTCTGCGCGAGCTTCAGACGTTCGCGCTCGACGATCGCCAGAGCGTGATAGAAGCAGCGCACGGAATCGTTCGGTCCGTGGATACCCCATCCCAAGTGATAGGTATTCTCGAGGATGCTCACGCATACTCCCACAAGCAGTGGGTTCTCGGTCGCGGCGTACTCCTCGACGAAACGCGGGTTCGCGTGCGCGGCAAGCCGTAACACGCAGCACTCGGTCGGAGCAAGCATGAGTGGCTTCATGAGGGATCTCCTTTGATTGTGAAGGGCGGTTTTCGAGTAACAAAATAGAATATCAAAAATTATGGAAATATCAAGCCCAGCATCGCTTCTGCTCCCCCTCGCGTTAGGTACTGTTAGAGTGCGTTTAACAAGGCTCGCGTTTGCGGACCGACGATGCCCACCGGAAAGATGCCGTTCGCTCTTTGGAAGGTAATGACTGCATCCCGGGTGAGAGCGCCGAAGTACCCTGTAATGGTCGGGTAGGTGAAGAAGCCAAGCGCCTTCAGCGCGCGCTGCAGCTCGCTTACTTCGGTGCCAGTAGAACCGAGCGCGAGGTCTCTGGTAAAGGTATAGGAGGTAAGGGATGCAGGCGCGTTTTCAGTGTTTATGAGGGTGCCATCCTCATAGAGCGCTATCGATTCCTGGATAAAGTTGAGCGGAATGCCGCTCCGGTACTGCTCGGTCGCTGGTATCGTTTTGATCCCGAGCCAGTTGAACTTCAGCGCATTGAAGGTAAATTCATTCGCAATGTGATATTTAGTGCTGTTCGCAAGGAGATAGATCTTCGGATCGGATGCATACTTGATGAGCGTCCCGCCTATTGGCACGATGAGCTTGGTTTTTACTATTTCACCTGACGGACCGACCAATGATGGTGGTGTCGCGGCGAGAAGACTTTCATATGGATTGATCGCGGCATGGTCAGGCGTCCACATCTCGAAATGCAGGTGCGATCCGGTTGTCTCGGCGTTCCCACTGTCCCCGACCCATCCCAGAAGCTGACCGGCGAAGACATGTGTCCCGCGTGCGATGCCTGGTGCGTAGGCGTTTTCCGGTCCGCCATTGTGATCGTCGGTCCCGGGCATGTCGTTGTTGAGGTGCAAATAGCGGTATTGCCAGCCCTCGTCGTCCTCTAGGTAGATGGCATAGCCCCAAGAAGCCTCGGGGATCACGATATATCTGATAGCTCCGTCCTTTGCAGCAACGACAGGGGTCATCTTGGCTGCAATGATATCGTTCGCGAGGTGTTCCCTGCCTCCGCTTCGGGTGTCACCGAAGTCGTCTGAGAAGTGATGAGGCCCGTTCACCGGGAATACGATCTCCCTCACAAAACCTGCGTGCGTAGGCACTGCGAGAGCGACCGACGCGACGGCCAAGAGCGTGATTAATAGGGTTTGGGGTGTCTTATGCACGATAGATAGTAGTATACAACAATAAGACGATAGGTTCACCTAGGTATTACAGCGCAACAGTATGTACACACGAAGTCTGTGGATAACTCGGTCCATCCCTATCAATAAATCGTTAGTTTACGGGCATGGGCCAATTTTACCCAATAAATACGGGCTCTTGACGTATTCTATAGGGATGATACTATGTATCTACTAACACCACATTAGTACTCCCCACAGTACGGAACTCTTCCGTACACCAACCAACACATACCTCTTTTCTTTTTACTTATTTTTTCCCGACTCGTTTTTTCACAGTTGGTAACGGCGCTAACCTTTCGAGGTATGTGTTATCTTGTGGGATCAAATGTGGTGTTTGATGCGCTTGTTACCAGCTGCGAGGAAATAAGCTACAGGAGATCGCAGAAAAAGGCCGCCATGAAGCGGTTTTTTTGATAGCGCTGCTCTCCAGCTCCGCGAAGACCGTATCTGTTGCTTTCCACCCGAGATGAGCCGTATTTCATTCTTGAACTTCATCGTGAAGGATGCTAGGGTGAGCTGTCACGCGTTATTTTCCATAGGAGGCGCCATGCCACAGTTCATACGCCAGACCAGCCTGAGTTTCGAGCAGATCGTGGAATTCCTGAAGTTGCACCTTGCTTCGCTGCCCCACTGCTTGCTTGCGAACGACCTCGGTTTCCTCGCGAGCGAGGGCGACCTGAGGGCCGAACAGAAGCTCGTTGAGCTCCTCGGCTCGGATGACGCGAGGACGCAGTATGCGGCGTACCACTGTCTGAAGAACCTGCCGTCTCCGCTCGTCGGGACCGTTACTGCGCTCAGCACGTTCGAGGCGAACCCTTGCCATGCGGCGATCCTCGATCCGCCCGCCGAAGCAGTGCACTAGTTTTCGGCGGTGGCCTCGAAAAGTCCGTAAAAACGCCCTCCGAGTTGCCCGCGTAGCTGGGCTTCGTCGTGCCAGCGTTCGGTGCGTTTGGGATCGGCAGCATGGAGCGCCAGGACCGAGCGCACATGTTCCGGAGCGACCTGGAACTCCGTGGCCAGGGCGGCGATCTTGCCATCGAGGACTTCGGCGAAGGCCAACAGGTCGTCGCGCTGGTTCTCCAGCATGCGTCGGACCGAGCCGATCCGGTGGTGGCACA
>JBBTUM010000133.1:0-2867 GCA_038063795.1 Patescibacteria group bacterium
GACCCCCGAGACCGGTGCGGCAGAACAGGATTTTATCGTAGCCATCCAGGAGTACCTGGTACAGCAGCTCGGCTTGCCGCATCAAGTGGTCGCTATCTGCACTGGAGATATGAGCGTGCCTGATTTCCGACAGATTGATATTGAGACATGGATGCCGGGCCAAGATAGATACCGCGAGACGCATACCTCCGACTTTATGACGGACTATCAGTCTCGCAGGCTGAATACGAAGGTGAAGCGATCGGATGGCTCGATGGCGTATGTCTACATGAACGACGCGACTGCGTTTGCGATCGGCAGAACGCTCATTGCCATCATGGAAAATTATCAGCAAGAGGATGGGTCGATCCGTATTCCCGATGTCTTGCAGCAGTATCTATCAGGGAAAAAGGTGATCACGCGCAATGCTCCATAAGCATCTTTCATGGGTCGAGATATCAGCAAGCGCACTGCGGCATCAGATGCGCTTGTTTCAGCAATACGCTCCTTCGGCACGTATCTTTCCGGTGATCAAGAGCAATGCATATGGCCACGGCATGCGTGAGGTCGTAGGCGTTTTGGATCGAGAGAAAAGCGTGGCGGGGTATATGGTGGCGAGCCTTGACGAGGCACTGCGTGCCGCTTCACTGACGCGGAAACAAGTCGTGATACTGAGCATATGGCAGCAGGATCAGCCGCTTGTGGTGCGCGCTCTTCGCCGCGGTATTGTTTTCCCGATCTATGATCTCACCGCTGCGCGATGGCTCGAGAGACTCGGAGCTCGTCTTTCGCGGAAGATACCAGTACATATCAAGATCGATGTCGGCACGATGCGTTTGGGTTTTCGGTTCGACGACAGCCGGGCGGTTCGTCAGGTATTGCACATGCCACACCTCGCGGTAACGGGTATCTTCAGTCACTTCGCCGATTCCGAGAGCGCTGACGAGGGGTTCACACAGAAGCAGTTCACTCGATTCCAGGAGGTCGTGGATGGGCTCCGGCAGGAGGGGTATGTGATCCCGATGTATCATATTTCCTGCAGCGCCGCCGCCATCAGAGGCGAGCGCTATCATGCCGATGCTATTCGCCTTGGAATTTCGCTCTACGGCCTGTGGCCTTCAGACGATATCAAGCGCCTCTATGCCCGAAAACGGTATATTTTCCGTCCGGCCATGGCGTGGAAGACGCGTATCGTACAGATAAAAACGGTCAGGAAAGGTGAGTCAATAGGGTATGGGCTGACGTATCGTGCGAGACGAGGGATGCGCATTGCCGTGCTTCCTGTCGGATACGCGGACGGGTATGACCGGTCGCTCTCGAACCGGGCGCACGTGCTGGTCGGGGGCAAGCGCTGTCCAGTTCGTGGACGAGTGTGCATGAACCTTTGCATGATCGAACTGTCCCGTGGTATCGCCGCTCGGGTCGGAAGCCCCGTTGTGCTTCTCGGACGTCAGAACGACGACGCGATAACAGCAGCGGAGCTTGCTGACAAGGCAGGCACCATTCATTATGAGATAGTTTCTCGGATCAGCGCGGGTATTCCCCGGATCATCGTTCCCTAATTCTATGGACAATAGAATTCCCCAGATCAATCCAAAGGCGTACAGGTCCCCGCGCGAGCGCTCTATGCCCTCTGTGCAGAAAGCTGTGCCGCGCCGGACTTCCATATATAAGGATTATTATTCGGTGAAGCGGGGAGGGTCGTACGACAAAGTGAAGGTTGCCATTGTTCTGGTCATCGTCATACTGCTTGGACAAAGCATTTTTCAGATCCCCATTTTCAGAATTCAGCATCTTTCGGTCCAGGGTCTTCGGTATATTCCGTCTGAGAACGTGGAAGCTTTTATCGTTCAAGAGTTGGAGCGCCGCCGGTTCATATTCTTCAAAAACAACAATTATTTCCTCTTTGCAGACTCGCGACTCGCTGATCGTCTTGAGAAGGCTTTTTTCGTTTACGTGACGTCAGTCGAGAAGAAGTTTCCACGCGAGCTTATCGTGACGGTTGATGAGCGCCTCTCGGGATTCGTCGTGCAGACACCCGACGGCTACTATGTGCTTGATACGCGAGGCGACACGATAGGCCCCGTGGATCAGCCATTGCCGTTGCAGAGCGTTATCGCTGACGAGCGCGTGGACCGCAGTGCTGCGCTTCCGATCGAGTATCTTGAGCTCGCGACGACGATCAAGGAATTGTGGGAACAGGCGCTCCCAACGGAGATACGCATTGCGATTTTTCATTTGTCCGATGAGCCTGACATCATGCGCATTACGACCACCCAAGGTTTTGAGGTTCGTATGAGCCCCACCAAGGATATCGGCCAGCAGATCGGCCGGTTGTCGATCTTTCTTCAGGAGACATCCCTCGACGCCCCGCGCGAATATATCGACCTACGCTTCGATGAAAACCTGTATATTCGGTAGTTGCTGAGGCTTCTGCGCGTTCGGCTCTCCTTCACAGATGGCGTTCGTTCTTGTATACTATAGGTCAGTATGAGAGCAGCCGGGAGCTGTAGTTTAAAATAATCAACACAGTGCAGCGCACGAAAGCTGCGATCAGGGATCAACAACTATGAAGCGGGTGGTCTATATTTTTCTCTTCACATTTCTGGGCGTCCTCTTGAGCTTCGTGTTTCATGTGGTTCTCGAGCTCCTGTCGATAGAGCTTCTGATAAAGAACTTCGAGCGCTATTCGCTCGGTCTTTCTTGGGAGCAGTGGTTCTCCATTCATACGATCGCATCGGCAGTCCTATTTTTCATCGGTATGTGGGTAGGCTATCTGCAGGGGAAAAAATGGTGGAATGTCATCTATGTGGAAAAAAAGCGGCCCATTGGTCCGCAGGTGTGAGTGATTTTTTTGAGAAATAGAGTGAGGCCAGCACATGGAAATG
>JBBTUM010000133.1:2877-5814 GCA_038063795.1 Patescibacteria group bacterium
TGTAATTGTGGTGGCCTCATGACGATGGGGTCGGGCTTCGTGCAGTGGGCGCTCGTTGCGACGGAGATGAGATCAGCTCATGGCGGTCGATCTCGACGGTATAGCTTCCATCGCGCACGACAGTTCGCAAGGTATAAAGCTCCATGCGAGGCAACTCAGCTCGCTTGAGCGTCACGCGGAGCTCTTCGTACATTGCTGCGCATCGTCTGATGACGTCGTCGACGTCGGAGGCCGAGACCGTCTCGCTCAGCGTGATGCCTTCGATGTTGATGACAACGAGGCGCTTGTGGAGGGGCAAGAGAGGTTTGGAGGCTTGCTCGCGACGTGGGTCATGTGTGGGTGCCATAGGCGCGATCCACGTGCCTGCGGCAAAACTGAACGCACTGACGGCAAGGAAGATGCCGGTCCAGAGCACCTGGTGTCGGTGCCAGTGAGTGGGGCGCATGGCGGCTCCTAGGGATGTGGCTTCGAAAGCCAGATGAGGTAGCAGCAAAAAAGAACGACGTAGGTAGAGATCAGCAGACGAAGGCAGTTCAGAAAGAAATGACGTTTCCGAGTTGTCATGGCGTCCTCTCCGAGGATGAAATGAACGTTGAATTTTTTTGATTACATCAGTTATTTCTAGGTATGTCAAATGCCTGCTGGTGTCAGCCTACGTATTTTTACAATTCCGTTTTTGTGCTAGATTGAATCAATCTAATTCGACATAATTGAGGTTGTGTATGAAAAGAATCACCAGGGTGCAGGTGCTGTCTGTTATCGGTGTAGGTCTGTTCGTGTCTTTCGGGGTTTGGACAACAAGCGTTTCCGCTGCCGAGAATACCGTGGGCGACCGGTACCGCGGCTCTTTCATTCTTGAGGAAAATTCTGACCAACGGTACTTGTGGTATGTGAACCCGGAGAGCGGGGAGAGGTATGCGATCAACTCATCGCGCGATTTCTCTCGTCTGCTGCAAAATCTTTCTACTGACTTTGCCGATAAGGATTTACGGAAGATTGCCACCGTTGACGGCGGGGAGACTTTGGATTTCGCCCTCGCCGATCGCATGAGCGGCCTCCTTCTGAGGCACCCGGGCAGTTTTGACGCTGCTTGGTATGTGAATCCGCTCGACGTACGCAGATATGAGCTGGCGAACGGTCAAGTGGGTTATGAAAAAGCGCGAGAGCTTGCTCTCGATATCAACACGGAACGTTTGACGCAGATACCGGTCACCAAGGCTCTCGGGTTCAATGAGGTCAAGTATACGACGTCGAAGATCCAGACAGACGAAGGTTTTGATTTTGATCTGTATTCCACGGTATTCGAAACACTGCGCAGCGAGCACTTGTTCCGCGATAGCTTCACGGACGGTGATTTGTTCTATGGTTCTCTCGAAGGCATGGCAGAAGGCACGGGTGATCCCCATACCGCTTTCTTTGGGCCTGAGCAGAATCGGCAGCAGCGTGATGTGTTTTTCGGAAACAGCGCCATCGAGGGGATCGGTGCGATCATCGAGGCCCGAGCGAACAGTTTATTTGTCATCAAGCCGTTGAAGAGTAGCCCTGCGGCGAGAGCGGGGCTGCTTCCGAAAGACCAGATCCTTGCCATCGATGGTCTCCAGACGGAGGGCATTTCTCTTGAAAGCGCGGTGTCAAAGATCAAGGGACCAGCGGGGACAGAGGTGGTATTGACCATCTACCGCGAAGGAACCGGAGTGACGGGTGATTACCGGATCAAGAGAGAACGCATCGAGGTCCCGAGCGTTAGCGCTGAGGTGCTTGGAAATAATATCGTTTACATTGAGTTCAGTTTGTTCACTGATGAGGTTATTTATGATTTCCAGAAGCTCTTTGGGCCGGTCATTAACGAGTCGACCCGCGGGATCGTTCTTGATCTGAGGAATAATATCGGCGGACTTACTCACGTGGCCGCGCAGCTTGCCGATTATTGGCTTGACGAGGACCAGCGGATCTTCTCGGAGCGTCGCCGCGACAGTATCACGAACTATGTGGCTCCGAATCCGCGACGCATGCCTGAAGTACCGACGGTCATCCTCACGAACGATGAAACCGCATCTGCATCGGAGATACTGACGGCTGCGTTGCGGCAGTATGGCGATGCGATCTCTATCGGCGAAACGACCTATGGGAAAGGCACAGGCCAGACACTGCTCGGTTTCCCTGACGGATCAGGCCTCAAGTACACGACTTTTGAGTGGTTGACACCGGCGGAGGAGAGCATCGACGGAGTCGGGATCGTCCCGGACATCCTGGTGCATCAGACAGGGTTCGGCGACCAGCAGCTCGATCGCGCCAAAGAGTACCTCCTCAGGGGTTTCTAGCGTTTTTTCCACAGGGCGCTATGCGGACAAGTGTGGTATCCTGAATGCATGGAAAATCAATTTGCTTCGAACCTAGACACCGCGAAAGAGAAGGGGGATTTTCAAGTGCGCACGTCTGCTCCTATCTCTCATTCGCCCACCAGAGTCGTTACCGGCGAGATGAGCGTCATGCCGGCTTCGTCGGTCCCTCATGAGTATGCCTTTGGCAAAAAAAAAGGAAAGCGCAAGGGAAGGGTTCTCGTCGGTATCATGGCTCTACTGGTGATCCTCGGGGGCGGAGCGTATGCAGCCTATTATTTCAAGGTTTGGCCGTTCGCGCCGGACCTCGCGGCCTTGAAACGCCAGGCGCTTATGGGCGCCTTTGAAAAGATGCTCGCGATCGAGAGTGTCAAATATACGATCAACCTTGATATGCGCGTTGAAGATCGGGACCAGGCCGTGCCCAGTTTGGATGCATTTCGGCCGACAGAGGAGGGATCAGATGAGTCGGAGTTTTCATTCTTGGGCGATGTTTCGACGTCAAATCTCGATATCATGCCGTCAAATGCGAGTGTGTCACTTCAATTCGAAGGCGAGAGTTCGCTGCAACCTAGTTCCGGTTCGGCCACGGCTCGTC
>JBBTUM010000134.1:0-24610 GCA_038063795.1 Patescibacteria group bacterium
TCATTCCATGATTTTCATAGTGCGCGTCGGGTGAGAGGACCGGCACCTTGGAGCGACACAGAACTTTCGTCGGATCTGCAAGGTCAAGGAGCATAGCACCCAGTTTGTAGCGGTCAGGATCGCGGACGTCCATGGCATGATAGAACAGCAGCCAGCCCTGGTCGGTCTTGATAGGCGGAGAACCGGCTCCCCGCGTCCAGTTATCCCAGGCGCCTACCCGTGGTGCTCTGCCATAGCAGCTTCTGATCTTTTTTCTGCCTTTTTCCAGATCATCGAGAGAGTCGACATACTCGATCAGTATGTCCGGGGAAATGCTGTGCAAGAGCGCGTACTTACCCTTGATCTTTTCAGGAAACAGTACCCAATTCTTGTGAACTTCGTTCGATGGCGAGAGCAAAACCGCCTTCTTCCAGCGCCAGCGGTGTGCGAGAAAATCTTTGACCGCTATCGAAGTCAGTGCAACCCGCGGATAGTTCCAGCCATTGTACGCGACGTACGTCATATAATAGCGGTCACCAATGCGGCATACTCGCGGGTCTTCGCAGCCGCCCCAGGTGCCACCGGATTGGTATTGGTTCGGGATCCCGTCATGCGATACGTTCTTTCCCTCGTATCCCTCGCGAGGCGCATACGCAGGGTCGGAAAGGCGCTCGTCAAAATGAACGCCGTCAGCGCTCGAAGCATACCCCAGTACCGAAAGGTCGCTGTCGCCTATCGCCCGGTACATGAGATGTACTCTCCCGTCCTCATACACCGCGGCAGGATTGAACGTCGCTTTGGATTCCCATCGGTTGCCGGTGTTCGGGCGTATGATCGGATTGCCGTCATGCCGTGCCAGTTCCGGACGATGATCGACCGTAAGCGCTTCTAGTTTATCGCCGGGCAGACACAGAGAAACGAACAGGTGACCGTACCGATCCTGCCAGTAGTACAGCGTTTGATCGTGTATATCGGCGACACCGATCGGCTTGACCGCATGCCTCCATGAGCTTGGCTGCTCCCAGACCGGTCCGTCGCTGCGCCATATGCACATGGTCGGTCGTTTCGGATCGAACACCGCGACACCGATAGAGTATCGGGTCTGCCGCTTGACTTGCTTCTTCGTATAGTAGGTCAATTCGATCCCCCTGTCGGTCAGCCGGGCGCGCGCAGGTTCCAGAGGATGCTCATCGAATTCACCGGGTCGCGGTTCGAGCACCGGAGTCGAATAAATGTGCCATTGGCGCAGATTATGGGACGATGCGAGATGTATCTGCCTGTCGCCAAAGAACATCAGATACCGATGTTCAGGCAGCGGCGTCTCGACAACAGTGCTGCAATGCTCGATATCCTGGAAGTACCCCTGCGTCAACCAAAAATTGATGTCGTGCGCCACCGCAATGTTCAGAGTGCGCTTCTTTGCTCGCCGCTGCCGCGTATATGACATGAAAAAAACATCCTTGTTGGATGTTACTCTGAACGAAGCGCACTCGTTCAAATTCCTCAAAAGTCCGTTTTCACCGCACAACTCGGAAGTTTCACCTGTGTCCCGGAAGTGGACACCGTCATCACTTGCAGCGACAACGAAGACTTTATAGCCAGCCCTTTTTTTTCGATATAAGAGAAATACCCGGTTATCTTTTACTGCAACCGCCGCCTCTTGCATGGAGAAAGACGAATTTGTAATGCGCTAGAGCGCAAAAGAATTATACCACTTTTGAGGTCCTTCAGCTAGACCCCATGCAGCGAGCCACAACGACAATGGGCGGCCTTAACGGCCGCCCACGATTCGATTGGCAAAATTTCTGTAAGTCAGATTCTGGTACCGCTACGGGGAATCGAACCCCGGTTTACAGGATGAAAACCTGTTGTCCTAACCACTAGACGATAGCGGCGTAAAAATTTTATTTCTGTTTAAGGTTCGACTCTCCGTCCTCTACGACCTTGTCACCGAGGCAAAGGATGCTACCGCCTGTGGCGGGGTCCCGCCGAAGCGGAGAAAAACCTGATGCCTGCCCACCGTAACTCCGAGGGAGCGAAGGCGGAGACGATGGGGACGCAACGTCTAAAACGTTCCTTATAGTAGAATAAATAAGATACTCCGTCAATGAACGCTGTTGAAGTATCTCGCGTTCTGGCCTATACTACATGTACTATGTTCGGAAAAAAGAAAAAACAAGAGACAGAGAAAAGCGGGCATCAGTCCGAGAGCTTTCTCGATACGACCCGCGTCAGGACCGGGGACGAGGAACCGAGAAGCGACCTTTCCGGTCTCGAGAACCAACCCGAGTGGATAGACGAAGAGCAGGAGGAAGGTCAGCTTTCCGTGGATGTCTATCAGGAGGGTGAGAGCATGGTCGTCAAATCAACGATCGCGGGCATCGAGCCTGAGGACGTCGATATCTCCCTCACGAACGACATGCTGACCATCCGCGGTGAGCGAAAACGGGACATCTCAAAGAAAGACCGTCATTACTTTTTCGAGGAGTGCTACTGGGGTTCTTTCTCCCGTTCCATCATTCTGCCTGTCGAGGTCGACATCAAGAAGATTGACGCCACCATCAAGAACGGCATTCTCACGGTCACTCTGCCGATCATCGAAAGCAAAACGAAGAAACAGATCAGCGTTAAAGATGAAGAATAATGCTGCTCCCGAACCTCAAGGTCACGGTCGCTGAGGTCACTGACGCCTTTCTCCTTCTGAAAACCGAGCAAGGCCAGACCATCACCGTACCAAAGAATCTCATGCCGGGTGCAAGTGAGGGAATGCAGTTTTATCTGGCAGCAGATGGGAAGCCGCTTGTGAGCGCCGATACGCACGCGAAGGACGTGCTGAACGAGGTGATGGGAAAATAATATGGTCCATGAAGATCTCCAAAACTTAGGACTCAGCGACAAAGAAGCAAGCGTCTATCTTGCCGCGCTCGAGCTGGGAAGCGACACTGTACAGCGCATTGCTCAGAAAGCAAAGGTGAAACGAGTAACCACGTATGTGGTGCTTCAAACACTTCTCAAAAAAGGACTCGTCAGCAAAATAGATAAGAGCAAAAAAACTCTTTTCATCGCTGAGGAGCCTTCTCGTCTTGTACGATTTATCGAGCAGCAGATCAAGGATCTTGACTTCAAAAAAAATACCATTCAAGGCCTGATATCGCAATTGAAATTGATAACCAACAGTAATCCGAATAAGCCTATTGTTCGCTTTTACGAAGGCAAAGAGGGTGTAGACGCGCTTATGGACGAATTTATCAAGGAGTTTAGATCGAATGATACGACGAAACAAGATGCTTCAGATGATTCACATAATTTATTTATCGCATATTCCCGGGATTTGTTAGAAAAAATTTTTTCAAAGGAAGAACGAGAGAGAGGACGAAAAGAGCGACTTAAAGCAAAAATTGAAGCACGCCCTCTATATAATTGGCAAAAACCCACTGAAGACTTCAAGCTCAGCAAAGGGATTAAACTATCGTATGATCTCTTTCCCTTCCCCTGTGATATAGCTGTTTTTCAAGATAAGATTCGCTTGATATCTCTTACAGCCGAACCAACCGCTGTCCTTATTATTGATAAAAATCTTGCCGAAGGACTACGATCTCTATTCAAGCTCGCGCATCATGGAGCTCAAGAGTTAAAAAAAAATAAAATTTGATCGAGAAATGATTAGGGCCCGGCCTCACGCTTGTGCGTGATGCCGGGCCCCTTTTTGCTTTGCCTGCTACTTTTCTCCTGTCCTGGACTGAAGGTCCAGCTCATTGGAGCGTACAGAGCTCGCAACCAAACCCGCTTTCGTCTTCGGGATCTAGGCCGCAGATGAGTGAACCGACTAACCGCTAGTCTCCCATGTTCATGTTACCTCCAAAGAAATAGTGACTTTGACACCGGCAGGGCCATTTTAGCACGGCGGGAGCGCTGCCCGAGGTCTACCTCGGGCAGCGCTTCGCTCAGGCGCTAGTGGCCCACTATTTACCTCCCTTTCTGCCCTTAAAAGGGCTGAAAATTGATCAGTTAGCGAAAAAAAAGATATTAATGTAAAGAACCGGACAATATAGCGCACGGCGGCTTTTATGTCAATAGCAAGTAACAGAAAGCGTTACATCAATATTTCATTTCGAATAATCTAAAATAGCATAATTATAATCAAAATAATACTCTATATTAGCAGTATAATTGATTGTTCATTGAATTAATGTCATCGAGACTTGACAGAAATTTGATAATGCGCTAGGATGCTCTGTTAAGTCATTTTTGACTGTTCATTGTCAGATTTCGTTACAATCGCACTCCCAGCAGCTAATGTACCGCGATGGTAAATAATCACCTTGATCGCGCACTACGAACCTGCTGGTCGTACTATCTCCCCTTTATGGGGAGACCTGGGCAAGTATAAACCTGCTTTTCCGGGTCTCCCTGTATAGGACGAGTAACGGCAACTTGAAAAAATCAGGTCAAAAAAGGAGGTCGCCATGCGGACGACGTCGCGCGCTCAGTCACTCGAACAGAAGATTATGGAGTTCCTGAAGCGGCACGGGTGTACCGCCGACGGCCGCAAACTGTCTGACGCTCCTAGCGCATTCCAGCTCAAGATGGAGCGCAAGGTCGCGACAGGACAGGGCTCCAAGGGGTGGCGCAGAAAAACACGTCGCCCTTGAACCAATCATTTTCGCGCATGCAGGTCGGCGCAGCGGCCCAGGCATGTATCAGGGTTCCGCCCTGTTTCCGATACCGAGGCCTGCAGGCTCCGGAACGGAAAAACAGCGGACGGGGGTTCGATAGTGGCGGCTATCGACGACTCAGGGAGCAGGGCACTTTGACCGCCAGCTCTGCTCCCACTGCGCATTAGTTCTTCGAAACCGTAGCCAAGCAGGAAAGGCTTTTGTGTCAACCTGGCGATGGCAGGTGGCGAGAGCCGAGTACATGAGTCTTGGTGAATAACCGAAAGGGGGAAACGTTGAAAAACGTCGCCTTCGTCACCTACAACACGGTAGGTGACAAGCTTTCGAGCGGCTGGCACGGGTCCAACGGCCGACGTGCGCTGGTCCTCCAGAATAGCAGCGGTGATCGCTGGGCGGTAGATAAATTCTACCGAAGCGATCCTGCGAGCTATCGTCGGAGTGACCACGCAAGCCACGTTATGGACGAGATCAGCAACCTCTGGAATGAACTCCAGACGGTATTGTCTGAGATCGACCACATCGTGGTATACGTCGGATCACGTGGATCGGAGCAAGCCATTGCGCTTGCTGCGCAACTGCCCGCATCCAAGGTCACGTTCGTCGGCTGTGACTGTGGCATCCTCGTAAAGGAAGCCATGGTCCAGGCGGCTGGACTAGCCAAGGCGCGGCGATTGCTCTGCGAGTGTGGTGGTCACCGGACTATGGAGACTCTCTTTGAGAGCTTCATGGAAACTGGTGAGCTCCTACCCGTGGCTGCGTAAGCTCTCGCTTACCGAGAACGGTAACCTTCGTGGAGAAGGTGCGCACGGCTATAACGGTCGCGGTGCGCAAGCTGCCAAAGGGGAGGCCCTCCACAATCGCCCATGCGAATCCCAGAGTCGCAACCGAAAACTGCGACTACGAAAGGCGAACGCATGGCCACGAGGAACAGGAGAAACTGCATCCAGTCCCTCACCGGCGCAAGCTTTGCTTGCGCCTCCACCAGAGCTGGTAATGTCATTATCATTTCTGGCGGGGTCCGATGGTTCCTCGATAGGGTTGACGGGCGCATCCATCACCTCATATTTGTCCGTGGTTTCCATGGGCTGCCGATGGTCCTTCGTGACCAAAGGTAAGGGAGCTGGCAACCTTCGAATATGAGGCGGGTGCATGGTGATCAACCTAAACCACTTGAAACGCCACACGCCAACGTTTCAAGCGTTGCCCGCGAGAGTGCAATGTTAGAGGTGAGCAACTGATGTGAAAGCCAACGGAATGGCTTCACAACAGGGAAACCTCGAACTCTCGCATCGTACTTTTCATCAACGAAATAAACCACCACAAGGAGGCAACTATGGCATGCTATTGCAGCTACAAAGTCCGCTATCGTGGCCGCCTTGTCGAAATCGGGCTGCGATATGGATGCTACAACGGCGCCATCGTGCGAGAAGGCAAACCGCTTGCCTTCTCCGATCCCTACACCTGCGAGGATCTCAGCAGAGATACCAAAAAGCTGCTGCGGATGTTCAGGCGTCAGGTGCCGAAAACGGGTTGTTGCCCGTGAAGTACTATGGCGCAAATCTTTATTTGCGCCCTCTACCAGAACTGTGGAGTCGCTCGACAGTTGCGGTGGGGTTTATTCGTCCTCACACTGAAAAAAGGAGGAGTCATGGCCAGGATCGATCTGATGTTCTGCGACGATGGTACAGGCAATGTTGCGTACGGTAGAACGATCGAGGAAGACCAGCAAGAAGATCGGGCCAATAGTGGTGACAGCACGATCGTCGCCCACGTGACCTTTGAGGAAAACGACGAAGATTTCCGGGGCGCCGTGGTGGACGTAATCTATGCAACCCACACCATCGAGTGTGCTGGCTGCGCTGGCGAGCTCGGTTGCACGGTGTTCGAAAGGTTCATTTCCGAGATCTTCAAGGCTGGCCTCGAGTATGGTCGCGCATCTGCGCTTCAATCGACAACCCCTTCCAAGGAGGAATGACCATGAAGACCGCTATCGCTGTCGTCGCCATCGCGCTGCTGCTCGCCGGCTGCCTCATGCAGGGCGGCACGCTCGTAGAGGAATTCTCCTCGATCTCTTGCTCCTGCGAGGTGCGCGAGATCAAGCAGGGCGAATTCAGGATCACAGCGACCTGGGACGTTTTCAATCCCAGGACAGGGGAGATCATTCCTCTGCTGCCGAACCGAACGTCCAAGCGTGTCGGTTCCATCGAGGAGGTGAAGAGCTTCCTCGAAACGCTGGCGAAAGAGCCAGCGTGTGCAGGACTTCCGCACTAACCAATGTCCTGAGCCAAGACATTAAATTGGCTCGATTTTTTTAAACAAAAAACCGCTCGAGGCTTGTAAATATTTATCTGCACCCAAGAAATTTTTTCCAAGCAGTTACCTAGCCGGAGCCAGATAAAACTAAGAAAAAACCCCATGCTTGTCGTGGATGCAGATAAATAATCGCTAACCTTAGCGGTTTTCTATTCTGCCATCAATTGTCAATCTTCAGGCAACTTTGAATACTACCATCGAACCACCGCTCTGTCAAGCACACAGGTGTTCCACGGATTATCCACCAAGCATCAACAGCCTGCATAACGTTGAAACGCTTCCGGCCCCTTGCACGACGTTTACTTTTGTTCTATAGTAAGTTTGCTTTTTTGATGCAATTTAATAATTCAAGGGATCAGACTACCGCATGGGAACACCGACAAAGAAACGCACCAGCGGGCAACGCAAACGACGTGCATCGCACTTCGCGCTCAGAAGCAAAAGCGTACGCCCCTGTCCGAAATGCAAGAAGCCGGTACTACCTCATCACGCATGCGCTTTTTGTGGCTACTACAAAGGACGCCAGGTCATGACCGTTGCTGTCGAGGCACGAAAACCGGGAACAGCAGCCAAAAAGTAGGATCGTATGGCCAATCGGCATCTCGCTCGTACCTTAACATTGCAGGCGCTCTTTCTGTGGGATTTTTACCGTGGAGAGACTAAGGTGGACGAGGCGCTCGAGTATATCATTGCCGAGTTCGCGCCTGACTTTGAGGAAAAAGAATTTTCATACAACCTCGCGCACAAGGTGATCGAACATCAAGCTGGGATCGATACGCTGATCGTTCGCTTTGCGCCCGAATGGCCCCTCGACCAGATAACGACTATCGACCGCAATGTGTTACGCATTGGGGTTTTTGAATTGAAATTTGCTGACGACATCCCTCCGAAAGTCGCCATCAACGAGGCGATCGAACTCGCAAAAACGTATGGAGGCCCCTCGAGCGGAAAGTTCATCAATGGGGTCCTCGGGAGCATTTACAAAGAGATGATAGGGCTTGGCGAGAAGCAGTCTCCCGAAAGCCAAGGCATCAAAGAGATCTCCGCTGGCGGACTCGTCTACCGCAAGTCAGGCGACGTGCTGTATTTTGCCCTCATTCTTGACGCCTATGGCAAATGGACATTCCCGAAGGGGCATGTCGATTCGGTGGAATCGCTCGAAAAGGCCGCTGCGCGGGAGATCTCCGAAGAGATCGGTATTAAGGAGCTGACGCTCGTCGCCCCGCTCGGCAGCGCAGAGCTCAAAGTACATCGAACCGGCGAGTCGTCATTCCGAAAACTGGTGCACTACTTCCTCTTCAAGACCGACAAGGAGACACTGATCGTTCCGAAGGTGGCGGAACTCACGGATGTGAAATGGTACCCGACCGAGGAAGCCGAGGCAAAGCTATCCTACAATCAAAATAAAGAAATGTTCGCAAAAGCACTTGAATATATCAAGGAATATGAAGAAACTGGCACCGTTGGAAAAAAAGATTAAGATCGCCTTCACAGATAAGGATCTGCTCCAGATGGCGCTCGTGCACCGCTCATATCTGAATGAGCACAAGACCTTCAAACTCGAACATAATGAGAGATTGGAATTCTTAGGCGATGCGGTCCTCGAGCTCATCGTCACCGAGTATCTCTACAAAACGTTCCCCAACCCTGAAGGCGAGCTCACGAATTGGCGGTCCAGTCTGGTGAATTTCAAGATGCTTGCCTCCCGAGCTGAAGCGCTCGATCTCTACCCGCTGATCTCCATGAGCCGCGGAGAAGCACTCGACCAGAGCGCGAAAGCCCGGTCCTACATCCTTGCGAACGCCTACGAAGCGCTGATCGGCTCCATCTACCTCGACAAGGGCCTCGAGGTCGCCAGAACCTTCATCCTGTCGCACCTCATTCCCGAGCTGCAGCCCATCATCGACAAAAAATCGTATGTCGATCCAAAGAGCCACCTACAGGAAAAATCCCAGGAGGTAAGCGGCATCACGCCGCGATACCGCATCGTGAGCCAGTCCGGGCCAGACCATCTGAAGAACTTTACGGTCGGCGTCTACCTTGACGACGAACTCATCGCGGAAGGCACCGGAATGAGCAAGCAGGAGGCAGAGCTGGACGCCGCCGCTATGGCGCTCTCAGCCAAAGAGTGGGACTAAAACCGCCCGACAATGTACCTGCAAAAAATAGAAATACAAGGCTTCAAGTCATTCGCGGAACCCACGACCCTAGTCTTCAATAAGGAACTGACGGCCATCGTCGGCCCGAACGGCTCCGGCAAATCGAATATTGCTGACGCGATACGCTGGGTCCTGGGCGAGCAAAGCTTGAAGCTCCTCCGCGGGAAAAAAAGCGAGGACGTTATCTTTGCCGGAAGCGATACAAAATCACGCCTTGGCTTCGCGAAGGTCATCCTCTACCTCGACAACGTCGACCGGAAATCCGACCTCGACTATGACCAGATCGTCATCGAGCGATCGATGAATCGGAACGGTGAAAGCGAATATCTCGTCAATAACAACAAAGCCCGCCTCTCGGACATCCAGATCATGCTCGCGAAGGCAAGTGTTGGACAGAAGAGCTACAGCGTCATCGGCCAGGGCATGATCGACACTCTTCTCGCGCTCTCCGCACAGGAGCGGAGAGATTTTTTTGATGAGGCGACAGGCGTACGTCAGTATCAGCTGAAAAAAAGCCAGGCACTGAACAAGCTCGACCATACGGAAGACAATCTCGAGCAAGCAGAGCTCGTTCTGCAAGAGCTCGAGCCGCGTCTACGAACTCTCTCCAGACAAGTTCGACGGTTAGAACGGAAGGAAGACCTGGAACAACAGCTCATCCGATCGCAGAATGAATGCTACAGCTTTCTCCTGGGGAACCTGGATGCGGAGCTTGCATCGTCACGCGCGAAACTCTCAAAGGCGGAAGCTGCGATCACGGAGCTCACTCGGCAACAGAAAGATATCCAGCGCCGGATCGACGCTGACGAGCATGAGAAGGGACGCGGAGAAGCATACAATACGTTGCAAAAAAAATTATTCAATCTCCAGCAAGAATACAACACGCTTTCAAAGAAGAAGATCGTCCTCGAGGGACAAAAGGACCTCGAGCTCATCCAAAAAGGCGAGAGCGAGAGCGTCCTCTTGGCGCAGCGCTTGAGTGAACTCGAGAACAAAAAAAATTCACTCGCTGCGGATATCGACGAGCTGCAGCACCAGACGAAAAAAGGTCAATCGCTCGTCGCCGCGCTCGAAAAGAGCATCCGTGAGAGCAGCGAGAAACTCAGTCGCATCGAGCATGAGCTTGCAGCGCCACGGGGGATCGACCAGTCGACGATCGAAGCCACCGCCCGAGAGCTGCACGACGAGCATGAACGGATCACCCTGTACATCGAGCGCATGGCATCAACGGACGACATCGCTTCATTCAAGGAACGCTTCAGGACGTTCGCAGGAAAACTCAAATCCTTCCTGCAGCATCTGCGCACAGCGAAACAGGACACCCACGAGGGACTCTGGAAAAGCTTCACCCAGCTGAACAGCGACCACAAGCACATCGATCAGGAGCTCCGCAATGAAGAGCTTTCGTTCGGACGGAAACAACACGAACTCGACATAGCCCGGCGGCAGCTCTCAGAGACCGAAAAGGAGATCGCTGAACTTTCACGCCACGCAGAGCAAGACAAGGACGAACATGCGATCAGCTCCGATATACGGGAGATCGAGAAAACGCTTGCGGGGAAAGAAGCGGAGGTGAAGATCCTCCGCGAGCAGATCGACACGTTCAATGAGCGGGAGGAGGCGAAAAAACAGGAGCTCGTCGATCTCCAAAAAAAATTCCGACTTCTCCAGCATGATTTTACGATCAAAAATAACGAAGTGACCGCCCTCAAGGTCGAGCTCGCAAAAATCGAGACGAAAAAAGAGGACCTGGAGCGGGAGATTGCGCAGGAGGCGCCACGTTTCTCCCGCATCGAAGCTGGACGCGTGAATGAAGTGGAACTTCGCGAACGGATCGAAACCTTAAAACGTCAGCTCAATATCATCGGGGGCATCGATACCGAAACGGTCAAAGAATATGGGGAAGTGAAAGAGAAACACGATTTTCTGACGCAGCAGACGACCGACCTATGGTCTGCCCAAAAATCGCTCATCACTCTGATCAAGGAGCTTGATGAACACATCACGAAACAATTTGAGCAGGCGTTCAAGGGCATCAATACCCTCTTCGGCAAATACTTCAAACGCCTTTTCGATGGAGGCACCGCGAAACTAACGCTGAACATGATCCAGGAAGCTCCCGAAGACAGCGAAGAGGCCGACGACGAACCTGAGGACGATGAGAAAAAAAACGAGACTGAGGGAACAAAACCGAAGAAGGGTTTGAGCGAGATCAAAAAACTCAAAGCACAACATTTTGACTACACGATCGACATACTGGCCGTGCCACCCGGGAAAAAGCTCTCCGGCATCAACATGCTGTCGGGCGGCGAAAAAGCGATGACAGCGATCGCGCTCATCTGCGCTATCATCGCGAATAATCCGCCTCCGTTCGTGGTTCTCGACGAGGTCGATGCGGCCCTCGATGAGGCGAACTCGATACGCTTCGCGGAGATCATCAGCGAACTTCTCGACAGAAGCCAGTTCATCACGATAACCCACAACCGTGCGACGATGCATCAGGCAAAAATATTATATGGCGTGACCATGGGCGATGACGGCATTTCCCACCTCCTCTCTGTCAATTTCTCAGAAGCAGACAAGCTGAGTTCCTAAAACCTGTGGGAACAATAGTGATGATATGCTATACTAACCCTGCGAAACATTCTTCTCTATGAAACGCCAACATGTAGCCACATCCATTTCCCTGCTTCTTCTCATGCTCGCAGGCCCCCCCACGGCCGCGCAGGCGCAGAGCGATAATGCCCAGACAACAGCCACCGAGAGCAACACAAACGAGACACTGCCGCGAGCGAATCGCTTCGATCGAGCGCTCCAATTCTCGAATGTCGGACAACGGATGACGCTCTACCTCGAACAACTCCGTAATCGTCTCAGAAATGCCGCCGGCATCGCGGAACGTGAGAAAGAGAATTTCATCACCTCGCTGAACGAGGACATTTCCTATCTACAATCCGAGGCTATCAGCATCGGTAAAGCACGCACCGACGAAGATCTTGATGCCAGACGTGAGCGGCTCCGTGAGTATTGGCTCACGCATGAACGACGCGTAAAGTTCCTTGCTGGCGCCCTTCTTAGCAGCCATGTCAGATTCACGATAGAGCGCATGGAGGGCCTGCAGCCGAAAGCGGCAGAATTGATCAAGCGTCTGACAGACGAAGGTGATGAGAATGTAGACGTGCTGAAGGATGCCTATGATACGTTCACTTCCTACGTCACTGCCGCAAGAACCGAATACGATGAAGCACGAACAAGCTTTCAACAGATCGAAACGAGCGACGACCCCCAAGCACTCTTCGTAGCTGGCCACGACCATCTCAAGGCAGCGCACGAGAGCCTGCGGATGGCAAGGAAAACTTTCAAAGAACTCCTGGTGAGCCTTCGAAAGGCACTGCCGCCGACTGAGAACGCGACCACTACCCAATCAGACTATAACCAATGATCACTACGAATAAAAAAATACTTTTCCTGATCCTTGGCCTCGGGCTCCTCGCACTTGCGGTCATCGCACTACAGTATGACACACTCTTAGGGATCACAAATCGTGCACTACCAAACGGAAGCAGCAGCAGCAACGACCTAGAGCAGGAACTCAGGCAGCAGGAAAGTAATGAGATCTTCGATCGCATCGACAATGATTTCGAGAGCATCGAACAAGACTACGATTTTGATACCAACCTCGATTCTGACACCCTCGAGGCTCCTGATTTTGCAGGCGAACTCAGTAAACCAGCCGAATAGGCGCTGCAGGCGTAAGACATTGCAAAATCGCCCCGACGGTACCGTCGGGGCGATTCTTTTCAATTTCTCACCATGGCCTCCTCTAGTCCCTTGACAAATATAACCCTTGTGGTAGCATCGAGCGTCAAATAAACATCAAATACGAGTATACGAGAACCAATCACTTGATTGGTTTTTTTGATGAAATCACCCCATATGTACCATTATTTCATACAGCAGAATATACGCATGCAGACGCTTGCCTCTGCTCTGCTTCTGATACTCGTAGCGCTGCTCGTTCCGCAGCATAGTATCGGTGCCACGGCGATGCTTTTTCCGACGAACACCGCATATCAGGCAAGTTTTCTCTTCCTGAATAAAAATGAGGACCTCTATGTCCCGGCTCGAACGACGACGCAGATCGTCGTCACCTCATACAACAGTGAGCCTGGACAGACCGATTCGACTCCTTTTATCACTGCCTTCGGCACCGAGGTCCGCGACGGCATCGTAGCCACGAACTATCTCCCGAAAGGCACGCAGGTCCGCTTTCCCGATCTCTTTGGCGATAAAGTTTTCGTCGTCGAAGACCGTATGAACATCCGGTACAACAAGCGTATGGATATCTGGTCGGCCGACAAGGAATTCTCCCGCAACTTCGGCGCAAGGTATCTCAGGATGGAAATTTTATAAGACTTAAAAACACCCCGTTAGTGACGGGGTGTTTTTTATTTGTATTACTACTCTACAGGCACGGGGTCACATCAACATCTATGGGCGTTGCTTTCGAGCCCTCGTTTCCATTTCCATCAATAGCCGCGACAGTATACGTTCGCGTTGTGGTCGCCATGTAATGGATTGTTGAATCCGTTGCTGATGAATTGAAATATCCTAAATTCACCCAATAGCCAGGAAGCGTAGGGCTAGCATAGTAAGCATGATAATACACGCGCCCAGCGGCACCCAACTCAGGGAGATCAGTTGCTTCGTCCCATGTGAAAGTTACATGATGGCGCGCATCTCTACATGACTGCGAAACATACGAAACATTATCCGGTGTTGTTGGCGGAGTCGCATCATAGAAAGGGACAACACTAATGATATCCGAAGCTGACGACGCTCCTCCATTGAATGCTCTCACTCGGTATGCTAATACACTACTTGGGTACGGTTGAGGTGAAATTAAAATCGGTGCATTGGAGTCAGCTATAAGGCGCGGCATCATAGGATCACAAGTATAAATATTTGGATCACAGGTGAATGCTCCTATGGTTGTAACGACCTCCCAGTTAGCTAATGAACCATCAGAGCGCTCGAGGTTAAACCCCTCTTCATTAGTTGAAAGGTCATAAAAGTCAATACTAACTGAGCCAGGCAAAACAGTGGCATGCGTTGCTACCGGGGCTGTTGGAGCTGTTGAACTGCCCCCGCCTCTTCGTCTTTTCGTCTGTGAACAATCACTGCTTGAGTCTCCATCTGATGTGTAACATAAAGCTGCCGACGCCTTCCCTATTTTCGCTTCTTCCGAGAGTCGCCCAAAGTAATTAAGCCCGGTCCCAAAAAGCGACTCGGTCAAAAGAACCCCGAGGAGGAACGTCGTGACCATGGAGATCACCAGAGCGATATATATCGCATAGTGCTCCATCCGGCCGACTTGGATCTTTTTGCTTTCCATACAATTTATTTACATTTTTTAAAAGTCGCTATAAGTATATCACTTCATGGGTCTCGTGTTAACCAATAAAAAAACCGGATTTCTAATCCGGAATTCTTAAGAGCAAACGCGGTCGAACCCACGAATACTTGCCCGCCGACCTGCCCCCCCGAAGTTTTAACGAAGGAGGAAGCCTTACGCGAAGATGGAAGGATTTCGTCCCGCAGTTCAAATTTTGGAGGCACGAGGGGGATTCGAACCCCCGAATAAGGGTTTTGCAGACCCTTGCCTTACCACTTGGCTATCGTGCCCCGTTACACGCCCGCGTATAACGGAGCGTGACATATAAAAACTCGCGTATACGGTAACAGAAAGATTTTGAAAAGTAAATTGCCCATGCCGCGTCAAGATGCTAGTATAACCAAATGCATCCCGTTAGAGGCCGCGGTCGCTTCTCGGGAATGTTAAAAGGAGTGTTAAGAAATGAAGATCTCACATAAAAAATATCGCAAATTCCGGTCACTTTGTATGACCGCGACCTGCCTCTAACGGGATGAAAAAACTCGCCATCATCGACACGTTCGCACTGCTGCATCGCGCCTGGCACGCGATACCGAACCTCACCACGAAGGACGGCCGAATGGTGAACGCAGTCTATGGCTTTACCTCGATACTTCTCAGGATACTGAAAGAGTTGAACCCTGATTATGTCGTCGCCGCCTTTGATCTGCCGCATGAGACCTTTCGTAAGAAAGAATACAAGGAGTACAAAGCCCAGCGCGAGGCTCCTGAGAAGGACTTCATCGATCAGATCAGTCTCGCCGAGGATATCCTGAAAGCGCTCAATATCCCGATCCTGGCGAAGCCAGGTTATGAAGCTGATGACATCATCGGCTCTCTCGCGAAGTATTTCTATGCGAAACACAAGGACGTGGAAACGATCATCGTGTCCGGAGATCTCGACACGCTGCAGCTCGTGAACGACCGCACGAAGATCTACACCATGCGGAAGGGCCTCGCGGATACCGTCTACTATGATACGGCTGCGGTACGCGAACGATACGACCTTGAACCCAGACAGATCATCGACATGAAAGCGCTGGCCGGCGACCCCTCTGACAACATCCCCGGCGTCAAAGGCATCGGCGTGAAGGGAGCCGCGACGCTCATCAAGGAGTTCGACAGCCTCGAGAATCTCTACGAGCATCTTGATTCTCCGAAGATAAAGCAGCGGACCCGAGAGCTGCTGACGGAACAAAAGGAAGGCGCGTTCATGAGCAAACGCCTCTCCACCATCGTCACCGACCTGCATATCCAGCTCGATGAAAAAAAAGCGCAGATCGAGAACTATGACCTGTCGAAAGCGACGAAGATCTTTCAAGATCTCGAATTCCGATCCCTCCTCTCGAAACTCCCAACGAACGGCGGCGATGCTACTCCCCGCGCTCAACAGACAAAACCCTCTTCACAGCACTATGACGTCATTGATAACGAGGCCGGCATGCGCTCGCTCGCGAAAGACCTCGAAAGCCAAAAACTGTTCGCCATCGATACAGAAACGACGGGCCTGAACACGCTCCAAGACACGATCCTGGGCGCAAGTTTCTCCTGGCAGTCGAAGCAAGGCGTCTTCGTCCACCTCCGCGATGAAAAGAGTAGAGCAGATTTCAAAAAACACCTCGGACCTGTCCTGGAAAACCCGCGCATCGGAAAAACAGGTCATAACCTGAAGTTCGATTATCAAGTTCTCAAACATCTCGGCATCACGCTCGCACCGATAGCCTACGATACGCTGCTCGCAGCCTATCTGCTGCACCCGAACCGCAGCCTGAAGCTTGAGGACCTCGCTTTCAGCTATCTGCGCGTGAAAATACAAAATTTGACTGAACTGTCTGAAGAGCAGTCGGAAGAAAAAGGATCCGCTCATCAGCGGAAGAAAAAAGAACTCGATGTCGCGGCGATCGACCCTGAAAAGCTCGCACAGTATGGCGCTGCCGACGCCGATATGGCGCTCCGGCTCTATGAAAGACTGCGGCAGGAGATCCGACGGGAGGGTTTCGAGAAGTTGCTCCAGGAGATCGAGATTCCGCTGGCACCTATCCTCGCAGAGATGGAGCTCGCCGGGATCCTCATCGACCGTCCGTTCCTCGCGAAGAAAGCGAAAGAGTTCGGCAGCGACATAGCCGCGCTTGAAAAAAAGATCCATTCGCTGGCCGGCGTGGAATTCAATATCGCCTCCCCGCTGCAGATGAAGGAGATTCTCTTTGAAAAACTGCAGATCGCGAGCAAGGGCATCAAACGGAAAAAAACCGGTCTCTCGACCGCGGCGGGCGAGCTGGACAAACTCGTCGGGGCACACCCCATCATTCCGCTCATCCTCGACTATCGGGAGGTGACGAAGCTGGTGAATACCTACGTCGCGACGCTTCCGACGATGGTGGATCCGGGAGACCACCGCATACACACGAGCTTCAATCAGACCGTGACCGCGACTGGCCGACTCTCATCATCCGACCCGAATCTCCAGAATATTCCGGTGCGTACCGAGCTCGGTCGCGCTATCCGAAAAGCTTTCGTCGCAAAAGACGGCTACCAGCTCCTTTCCGCCGACTACTCGCAGATCGAGCTCAGGCTCGCCGCCATCATGTCGCAAGACCCGAAGATGCTCGCGAGCTTCAAGGCGGGCGAGGACATCCACCGGCGCACTGCCGCCGAGATCAACGGCGTCGCGCTCGACGAGGTGACGCCTGAGCAACGGCGTCGCGCGAAGGAAGTGAACTTCGGCGTGATATACGGCCTCGGCTCGACCGGACTCGCACAGCGGACCGGCATCTCGCGGCAAGAGGCGAAAAGCTTCATCGAAGAATATTTCAAGCTGTACAAGGGGGTAAAGAACTATATCGAAAGCACGAAATCGTTCGCGCATGCGCATGGCTATGTTGAGACACTTTTCGGAAGGCGTCGGAAGCTACCCGAGGTCTATTCATCATCCCCGATGCTCATCGCTCAAGCCGAGCGCATGGCCATCAACATGCCGCTTCAAGGAACGGCCGCGGACCTCCTGAAGATCGCGATGATACGGCTCGCGGCACGGTTGCCAAATGAACTGCCTGATGTCAGAATGCTGCTCCAGGTTCACGATGAGCTCGTCTTTGAGGTGCCGAAGGCTGAACTTCACGCGGCAGGCAAGCTGATACGCCACGAAATGGAGCATGTCGCCGACTATCCGATCCCGCTTGTCGTGGAACTGAAAGCAGGGCAGAACTGGGCGGAGATGACACCTCTCGATGCATAAAAATTCTAAAATCGAAATCCTAAATTCTAAACAATATCTAAATCAGAAACCGGAAACCATGCTTTGCCTGAATTTAGGATCTATAATTTCAAATCTGTTTCTGATTTCAGATTTATAACTTCAGATTTGAATCAGTATGATTTACTTCTATTACGGTGACGATACCTACCGGGCGCGCCAGATGATCACGCAGCTCAGGGACAAGTTCAAGAAGCTGTACGATCCCGCCGGGCATCAGCTCGAAACGATCGACAGCGATGAATTTTCGCTTGAGCGGTTCTTTACGTCCGCAAAGTCGAGCGGGCTTTTTGCGAAGAAAAAAATGATCATCGTAAAGAATATTTTTTCCTGCAAAGAATTCTCAGACATCCAGGACGAAATTCTCGCGTACCTCAAAAGCCTCAAAAACACGAAGGACGAGAACTACCTCATCTTCTGGCATGAAGGGACCCCGAAGCGTACCACGAAACTCTTCAAATATCTCTCCACCGTGTGCGCCGATAACAATTGTATGAAGGAGTTCACGCCGCTCCCCCGTCCCCAGCTGGTCCGCTGGCTGCAGACAGAAGCCGGTATGTACGGAAAGAAGCTCGACACAGATGCCGCGGAAATGCTGATCTCGCTCGTCGGCGAATCGACATGGTATCTGCACCATGAGGTCCGCAAACTCTGTCATTTTCACACACAAGAATCCATCAACGCGAAGGATGTCGAGGCGCTTATCAAGGCAACACACGGCGAGTCCATCTTCTCGCTCATGGACGCGATCACGGCGCGGCAGCGCAGCCACGCGCTCGATCTCCTCGAAAAATATCTCATGCAGAAATCTGATCGTCATTTCCTGCTGAACATGATGATCCGCCAGTTCCGTCTCATCGTGCTCATCCAGGGTATCGCCGCGCGCACGCGGAACTCCTACATCGTCGCGCAGCAGCTCGGACTCCACCCTTTCGTAGCAAAAAAAATGCTGGAGCACAGCAAGAACTTCACGCGGAGCGAACTCCGCGACGTATACGGCTCTCTCATACAGATCGAGCACATGCTCAAACGCGATCCCGAGTACCTCGAGACCGCGCTGACCGTGTGTATCGCTAAACTGTGAGGCTATTTCTTCGCCTGCAGTGAACGGAGCTTCTTGCTGAAGCGGCTCTTCAGCCGCGCTGCCGTATTCCGATGCAGGAAACCGCCTCGTTTCGAGGCCTTATCGACGGCTTTCTGGAGATCGACCAGAAGTTGCTTCATCGTGTCGGGCTTCCCGCCGGTGGTCAGCTTTTCGAGCTTTTTCCGAAGATCCTTGATCTTCTTTTTGAGAGCTAGATTGCGCTCATGGTGCTTGTGCGATTGCCGGAGCGCTTTTGCTGCTGATTTCGTCTGGGGCATGTTTACGTGAAAAAATTAATTAAAGTGTAAGAGCACGGGCAGATTAGCATACGTTTTCCTGAAAATCAACCCCTCCGGGCTTTGCAGGGCAAAAGAACAATCGCATCTAGTTACTGGCTTTTCAAGACAAAAGGGTTGAAGTCTGTATCTTTGTCGTAAAAATCCTCGCTTTCTAGCTTCTTGAGTTTTCCGACGACCGCATAGGTGAGCGGCGTAAAAATAATTTCGACCGCGACCTTTATCAGCCAGCCGGATAGAATCGAATTGACAAGTAGGTTGCTTGGGAGCACTGCGTAAAGAGCGATCGTATAGAACAGGATCGTATTGGCAAGCTCGCCCACGACTGTAGAGCCCACCGTTCTGATCCAGAGATATTTTCCTTTAGTCAATACCTTCATTTTTGCGAGAACGTAGTCGTTCAATATGCCGCCTACCCATACTGCGATCCAGCCGCCAAGAAGGATTCTAGGCACTGAGCCCAGTACGGTTGCGTAAGCGTCATTAGAGGGAAATCCTGCCGCCGGTGGGAGTGCTATAACAAGCTGATACACGAGGCCTGCGAGAATAGAGCTGAACAGCACCATCCACACTACGCTGCGAGCTTTCGCATATCCGTATACCTCTGTCAGCACATCGGAGATAATATACGTTATCGGGAAATAGAGAACAGTGACCGATACTGGAAAAATAAAAAACTGGATGATCTTGCCGGCCGTTATATCCGATACAAGCTGCATGGTGATGTACAGTGCTGTAATCAATCCCAAAAATTTATATTGTTTCATATGGATCTAAGTATAACATATCACTTGCTGAGTCGCATCAATGATAGAGCGTGGCAATGAGCTGTACCTGGAGTTCCGGCATGGAAACGAGATGATCCTTCCACGTCGTATCGGATAGCTTTGAAACGCTGACTGCCTCGGAGACCGAAAACGTCCCTATCTCTGTCCTACGGAGCGCTATCATGACAGCGCCGGTCTTGAGCTTTGCGCCGATATCATGGATCAGGGACCGGACATAGGTACCGGTCGAACAGGCTACGCGGAACGTCAGAGATGGGTACTCGTAGGAAAGCAGATCGATCGAGTGGACCGTAACGAGGGCCGGTTTCCGCTCGATATGCTTCCCCTTCCGGGCCATCTTATACAGCGGCTGCCCGCCGACCTTCTTCGCCGAAAACATGGGTGGTATCTGCTCGATCGTTCCGGTGAATTGCTTCAACACATCCGTTACCTGCCCCTGCGTCGGCGCAGCGTGCCCCTTTCGCGTCACCGTGCCTTCGCTATCATACGTCGACGATGTCGCGCCAAGCTCTGCGGTCGCTTCATAGGTCTTTGGAAAAAAATGCCACCAATCGAGCAGGCTGCAGGCCTGTGAAATGCCGCACACGAGTAGCCCCGACGCGATCGGATCAAGCGTCCCTGCGAAACCGATCTGCTTGATGCCCGTGATCTTCCGGAGCTGGCTCACGGTATGAAACGACGGCTCTCCTACAGGCTTATCGATCAAGAGAAACCACGCGTCCTCATCTTCAGCGACGGCACGGATCTTTCTCGACGCAAAAATATCTGCATGGAACGACGGTAGCGTGATAATTTTCGTCGAAAGCTTCTGTTCAGAAACATACTGTTTAAGCGAATCAACGAACAGTTTCTGATCATACCCGAGTATTACGACGTCAGGCTTGATCTCGCGAAACGCTTTCAGCCGGTCACGCTCATCGCCCGGAAGCGCGTTCACTTCATACGCTTCAAGCTGTCGCACCCGCTCATGGAGCGCGTGCACGGGGGGTCTGCCCTTCACCTTCCGAATGGTCGAATCAAGCGCCAAAACCGCATGCACCTGACCGTGCTTCTTTGCTTCATTGATGAGAAACAAATGACCGGGATGAAGAATATCAAAAGTTCCGAATACAAGAACTCGTTTCATAACTTAGAGATCATATGTTGTATCGCTTCGCCGCTCAATTGAAATGACCCTATATCCTTCCTTGGTCCGCAGGAACAGCATCCTCATATTCCCTGACCTGACTCGAAAAATATCCCCGTGCCCGCTGAGTTTCTTTACATCAAGTCCTTCAATATTCTTGCGCCCAAGCTTATTGATAATCAATAATACCCGCTGCAAATCTTTCTTTGGCAACCTCTTCAAAAACTTGCGTACCTTATCCATGGCGCTCCTTAAGTGAGCAGCCCTGTTAGCGCCTTCTTAACGGTGTCCAGCGGGACCCCTCGGGGATCAATGCTGGTGAAATCGATAACCGTCTCCCAGGCATCTTCGTCAACGGGGATAAGCCTGAACACCGGTTTCGATTTTCTCATGACTAAAAATGATACGCCTTTTTGCACTTGCGCAATATACGCATCCGTATTTTCGCGTAAGGCTTTTAATCCTACGATTTTTTCTGCCATATCAATAAGTTAATCTTAAGATAATCTTATGATATCGTATGATCATAGAGCTGTCAAATTACCTCTTCCTCGCCTTCTTCAAAACAACTATCTGATCCCGTAACGTCGTGGCCTTTTCAAAATCCAGATTTTTCGCACAGAAAAAGTATAGCTAAAAAAGAGGGCGGCCGCCATGCAAGAGCTTGGCGGCCGGTAGTCATCAGGACTTCACCTTCGAATGCTTGGAGATGCCCCGTGCGTAGCTTGCCCCGTGCTCGAAGGAGCGCGCGACCATCTGTGAAACGTTCGCAATGATCGGCCACGGGATTGTTAGAGCAGAAGCGGCCCCCAGTCGATCCAGTGCGTCGAGAAAAGCGCACTCATGCGGGTCCAGAAGCTCGACGATCGTGAATCGTTTCGTGTCTAGAGCGCACGAATCATGCTCGCCCCAATCAGAACCCCTAGGCGGCCTCTTCCCAACCTCAGGCTCGTCAGCTTCTCTGCACCGCATCAGGTGCAGGTGCGCTTCGTTTTCGCCTTGCACAACTGCGAAAAACCACTGGTTTCTCTCCATGCAGCCCTCCTCCATGAAAGGACACAAAAACAATAGTTTCACTCTAGGCGAGTGGTTTAAAAAAATCAACACGAGGCCTAATTGCGCTCTCTACCCATGCTTCCTCTTTTTCAATATCGCGATCTGATCTCTCAGCACTGCCGCTCTTTCAAAATCCAAATTCTCCGCCGCCAGCTTCATCTGCGCTTGCAATGTCTCGGCAAGGAACGCCTTCTCCTCTCGCTTCAGGTGCTTCACCTCGTCTCGGAACTGATCTTTCGTCACAAGCCCCTTGATAGAGACGTCCTTCACGTCGCGGACGATCGTTGTCGGCGTAATATGGTGCTCTGCGTTGTACGCCGTCTGAATTTTCCTTCGGCGCACGGTCTCCGCGATCGCGAGCTTCATCGAACGCGTCGTGCGGTCGGCATACATGATTGCGTGTCCGTCGCTGTGCCGCGCCGCACGCCCCATGACCTGGATGAGCGAGGTTTCATTTCTCAAAAAACCTTCCTTGTCCGCGTCGAGGATGACGACCAGCGAGACCTCGGGCAGATCGAGCCCTTCACGGAGCAGGTTGATGCCGACGAGAACGTCATACTTTCCCTGCCGCAGATCTTTCAGGATCACCAGGCGATCAAGCGTATCGATATCCGAGTGCAGATACTGCACCTTGATACCCTTCATGAGCAAGTGTTCAGCCAGATCCTCAGCGAGACGCTTCGTCAGAGTGGTTATCAGCACACGCTGCTTTTTCTTCACCCGCTTCTGAATCTCGAGCTCGACATCGGCGAGCTGACCGCGCGTCCTCCGCACCTCCACATCCGGGTCCAGGAGCCCCGTCGGCCTGATCAGCTGTTCTACCACTTCTGCTGATTGCTGCACTTCATACGGCATGGGCGTCGCCGACATGAAGACCGTCTGTCCGGTCCGCTCGAGAAACTCCTCCCAGTTCAGAGGACGGTTATCTATGGCCGCGGGGAGACGCCAGCCATAGTCAACCAGTGTCGTTTTACGCGAACGGTCTCCCTGATACATGCCACGTATCTGCGGGATGGTGATATGCGACTCGTCGATGACAAGCAAAAAATCGTCAGGAAAATAATCGATCAGGGTCGCCGGAGGTTGACCGGGTTGCCTGCGGTCCAGATAACGGGAGTAATTCTCGATGCCGCTGCAGTACCCAACGGTTTCGATCATCTCCAGATCATACTTCACGCGCTCTTCGATTCGCTGCGCCTCGATCAGCTTATCCTCTTTTTTGAATTGTGCCACCCGCTTCGCGAGGTCAGTCCGTATCTCGCTCACGATCTCAGGAAGGTTCTGCTCCGGGGCGAGGAAATGCTTCGCCGGAAATATCGAAATAGACGCGAGATTCGCATCGACGACATCACGCGTCAGATAGTGAACGCGTTTTATCTTCTCGAGTGTGTTGCCGTGGAACTCCAGGCGATAAAATCCGTCGACTTCGCTCGCCGGCAGGATCTCAAGTACCTCGCCCTTCACGCTGTATGAGCCGCGCACGAGGCTCAGGTCATTGCGCTCATACTGCAGATGATGGAGCCGGCGAAGGATGTTTTCGATCGAGTATTCCTTGCCTCTCGAAAGCTCGATGCGGACGCGGGAATAGTTCTCCGGCGAGCCAAGACCATAAATGCATGACACCGAAGCCACCACGATGACATCACGGCGCGTGAGTACCGCTTGCGTGCTCGCGTGGCGCAGCCGATCGATCTCTTCATTGATATCGGTCTCCTTTTCGATATGCGTATCGGTCGTCGGAATGTATGCTTCCGGCTGATAGTAATCGTAATACGAGACAAAGTAATGAACCGCGTTCTGAGGAAAAAAATCCTGGAATTCAGACGCGAGCTGCGCCGCAAGCGTTTTGTTGTGCGAAATGACGAGCGTGGGACGATTGAGCTGCTCGATAACGTTCGCTATCGTGAACGTCTTACCGGAACCTGTGACGCCCTTTAAGGTCATCTTATCCACGCCGTGTGAAATTCCCGACGTCAATTTCTCAATGGCCTGCCCCTGATCACCAGCAGACTTGAATTTTGAAATCAGTTTAAAAGCACTTTTTGACATATGTTCATAAGGCTGGCCTGCCCTGCACTTGAAGCGTAGCGAATAGTGCGGGGTCGCCGGTGGGCTTGAACGCTGAAGCGAGTGTGAATCGCGCGGGCATCATGATTCACCAAGAATAGCAGATTCTATACGTACCGCAAATGAACCCGATTTCGCCCTTAAGGGCGAAATATCGGGGCGGGTTTGTTACGAGATGAGTCGGCTCCGCCGACATATATTTTCAAAGCCCTTCATCCCCGCGCTTAAAAGCACGGGGTACTCGGGCGAACGTAATAACAACAAAAGCATAAAATCCTAAAAACGAAACAATATCTAAACTCTAACATCGAAACATTTTTACAGCGTCGAGCAGAGCCTATCTCAAAAGCATCCCTCGTCATTCCGGCCTTCCCGCCTG
>JBBTUM010000135.1:0-1472 GCA_038063795.1 Patescibacteria group bacterium
AATATCCTTGGAGTATGCGGCAGCCCATCAAGTTCCTCATCGTTCTGGTCGCGGTCATCAGCGTCGGCATCGTGATCGAGAACGGGGTTTCCGCGGCGCAGCCCGAGAAGGCCAAAGGAGCGAACCACCTCGTCATCGTCGATCCGATGATCGACCAATCCGAGAGCATCCTTTTCGGCAACGGGAAGGGGCATACCACTGTCCTCGTCTACAAGGACAGGGATGGGAACACGGTCGGCATCACCGAGGTACAGGGCAGGAGGGGCGAACCCGACTTTCAGAAGGGACGCGAAAAATCGGACGTCACGATCGAGCTGCTCATGCGCGGCGCTCCCATGCCCATACCTGCCGGGAGTGGCACTACCTACTGCACCCGCCGGCCCCCACTGGACTGCACGTGTCTCGGCGAATACACGGACTGCCAGTCCATCGTGGTCAACTAGGGGCGCACACAGCCCTGAACTAAGGTCGGTTCCCGCTCGCGCAGGAACCGACCTCTCTTTTTTTAAACATACAAAAATGAACCTGCGCCACGATGATAGTCACTGTATGCAACGGGCCTACTCACTTTCTGTCCTTGACACTCAGAGCGAATATTCTTATGGTAACCGTGCCCGCTAGCGACAGAGGGCACAACAACTTTTTCAGCTCTGCGTCATGGCAGAGCAGAAGGGAGGAGGTTTACCCATGCGTCGCATTGCAGTGATGATATCACTGCTCATGTTCATTGCCATTTCGCATGCATTCGCACAGAGTCCCAGGGTTCCGCCTGGCCTCGAACGTCGGCTGAACATCGAGGCGCACGGCCTCAGAGCCGTCCGCACCATGTCCGACGTGGACATGCTCTCAGATGGACGAATCGCGATCCTGGACAACGACGCGATGCGCGTCGGCATCTTCACAGCAGCCGGCGTGTTCGAACACTGGCTCGACTCACCGCGCGGCATTCCACCCGCGGACACGCTCTTGACGAGGCTCGTCGCACTTCCGGAGGGCGGGCTCGTGCTCGCCGACTGGAAAGGAAACAGGTTCTTCTTCTACGACAAGGAGCTTCGTCCTCAGGAACCGATCCCCTTCGGACGCCAAATAGTGAGTGTGAACGGATTCGTCCGACATCCGTCCGGAGATCTCTACCTCGTAGGGTACTGCCTGCAGAACGGCAAGATCCTACATCGGTTCGACGCGACCGGTCAGTACCTCAGTTCGGCCGTCGCGTCACTCGACCTACCCCCACAGCAGCAGGGTCTCAGCACCGGCTACCTTGCCGTGGACCCACTCGACGGAACTCTCTGGCTTTCGCGGCTCACGCCGTATGAGATCCTCCATCTCTCAGTAGATGGGATGATGCTTCAGGATCCCATCACACGAGGGCCAGGCACACTGCCGCAGACGGAGGCGATCGGATACAGGAGTTTTCCCTACCTGAACTTCGATACCGCTCTCAAGATAGCGGTCATCGGCGACACTATCGT
>JBBTUM010000136.1:0-3610 GCA_038063795.1 Patescibacteria group bacterium
CTTTCATACGTGCAAGACTCACATGGTCAATGCCGAGAAGGCTCTTTTGAGCCGTCCGTAGCGGAATAAGAACCTTATCGTCCTGATTTTGAAATGCCACAGTCCCGCGTTCCGCGACAACTCCGATCACGCGGAAGGTACGGCGTTTGATCTTGATATACTGTCCGAGAGGGTTCGTGCCGTTGAAAAGGTCCTGATACACTTGCCAGCCCAAGACTGCAACACTCGACACCGTCTCGTCATCATCACTGGTAAAGAAGTTGCCGAGAGCGAGCTCTGCGTTCTCTACGACGGGATACTCGGCTGACACGCCCGAGAACTGTGCGTCCACGCTTTGGCTTTCCCAGCTGACACTCCCTGCGCCATTGACATAGCCGGTCATTGCCGTGATACCGCGGATCTGTTTTCTGATAGCGGTGAGGTCGTCATTGGTCAATGACGTGATGGTGACTCCCATCGCGCTTGCCGGAGGGCCCTTTTCGTCGCTGCTTCCCGGTAAAACACCGATGAGGTCGCTCCCGAAGCTGCTGATCTGGTTCAGGATAAGGCTCTGCGCGCCGTCGCCGACAGCGATGATGATGACGATCGCAGCGACACCGATGATGACCCCGAGCATCGTTAAGAAAGAACGCATGCCGTTCGTCAGCAGTGCTTCAAGGGCTGCCCTTACAAACAATGTGTAGCGCATGGCTATTTGATCTGCTCGGTTTCTGAGGCGGTGCGACGATTTTTGACAGACGTATCCGATTCTATCGAACCGTCTCGGATATGAACGATGCGATCCGCGTGCTCCGCAACGGCCTGCTCATGGGTGATCAGCACTACCGTTTTTCCTTCATGATTCAACCGTTCGATAATTTTCATGATCTCGACGCCGGACTTCGAGTCGAGATTTCCAGTGGGTTCGTCAGCCAATATCAGCGCTGGGTCGTTAATGAGCGCTCGAGCTATGGCAACGCGTTGTTTTTCGCCACCTGATAGCTGATTCGAAAGATGCTGTGTCCTCGTCGTAAGACCGACGCTCTCGATCATGCGTTGAACGAGAACGGCCTGTTCCCGTTCGGAGGTGCGGCGCGGGTGGTACATGAGTGGCATCTTGACATTCTCGTAAACCGTCGTCTTCGGGAGCAGATTGAACGCTTGAAAGACAAAACCGATCTCGGTGCTCCTATAGGTCGCGAGCTGATTCTCGGAAAGCGTACTGACGTCCTTGTTCCTGAAGTGATAGGTGCCTCTGGTCGTGACATCGAGAAAGCCGATGATATTCATCAGAGTCGATTTCCCGGAGCCGGAAGGTCCCATGACAGCAATAAACTCTCCCTCAGAGATGGAGAGGCTGATGTCCTTGAGGATCGTCATGCGGGCGTCCTCGGCGCCCACCTCTTTGTCGATATGTCGCAGCTCAATCATGACCCATTTCGTTCACCGGTGATGACGAGGTCGCCCTCGACTACACCGGAAACGATCTCGATATCACCATCATCACCGCGTAAACCCGTTACGATAGGTGTCATTATCGGCGATCCATTGATAAGGAGTCGAACGGTTTTTGATCCATCGGGTACGAGAGCAACGGCTCTGAACGGGATCGTCAGAACATGTACCCTGCGATCCGTATCGAGAGTGACGTCTGCCGTCATGCCAGGCTTGACCTCTGTGGAAGACTCATCGAACTGGATCGTGACGCGGTAGTACACGACGTCCTGTATGATCCGTTCGGAAGGCTCGATAAACGTGATGCTGCCGCGGAAATGCTTATCAACACCGAACGCATCGAGCGTGATATCTGCCGGGTCCTGTACACTGACCTTGTTAATGTCGGCCTCAGGAATGTCAACATCAATAATGAGGACGCTGTCACCGATCATTTTGATGACCGTCTCATTCGGTGAAGTCACCTCGCCGATCTCCTTGTCAATGGCAGTAATAACGCCGGCTATAGGTGCTATGACGCTTGTATCAATAAACTTGCTTTCTGCAGATGCGACATCCGCCTGAGCTTGCGCTATCACTGCTTCCTGCTGCCGTATTTCATATGGTTCTGCTGTGGCCTGGGTGAGTGCAAGTTCCGCCTCAGCGATCTTCACGGCCTGCGAGGCCTTTTCTTGAGCAGACAGCGCTGCATCAACTGCGGCTTTTAGCGTCTGAAGGCCGCTCGTAAGATTCGTGATCGACGACTGTATGGATGTTTTCGATGAGGTGACAGCCGTCGCACGAGTGTTGAATGATGTTTTGAAGCCGTCAATGGTCGTTTGCGGATAATTCGTTGTGACGATAGCGCCGACCAGCGCTGTTAATCCGTTGTCCAAGAGTTGTGAAGTGCCTTCAAGGGCCGATCGCATCTTCTCGAGCGCCGATAAGATATCATTTGTTTTGGAAGATGCCGCTGCCACGTTCTTGAGATCTTGCGCAGCTTCTACCTCGTTAAGCGCGATGTCGTAGTTTACACCGGCCGCTAGGAGCGAAGAGGTGTTCGTGGTCTCGAATGACGCCTGAGCTCCCTGGTCAAGAATGGCATCATACACGGTATCAGCAGCAAAACGTATGACAAAAGCAGCGTTCGAAAGATCTTGCAAGGCAGTGTCAATGTAGATCTGTCGCGTGGTTGACTCGGAAGTCCTGGCGTTCTCGATATCGATCTGCGCGGAGACAAGATCGGATTTTGCTTTCTCCACTTGTTGACGTTTAACCGAGATCTGCTCAGACGTCGCGCCAGCTCTGAGCTTTTCCAGATCTGCTTGCGCTGCAGACAGCTTCGCACGCGTTCTTTTCACTTCTGAATTCAAGACGGGGTCATTGATAGTCGCGAGAACCTGTCCACTGCTGACCGTATCGCCGACCTTCACGGTGATTACTCCTATTTTCCCGCTGGTTTTGAAGCTCAATTTAAGATCATCGGTCGAGGCGACTGAGCCTGTGGCCTCCACGGTCTGGATGATGTCCTTTCGCACGACGGGGGCCGTGACAAACTGAGGTTCGGGTTTTTGGTTTCTGTACCAAAGAAAACCTCCCGCGCCACCGACCAGCAGGAGCACTATCATGATATACTTAATAGCTCGTCTCATAATATTAAACAACGTCAGTATATGTTATTTTTTGTATTTTTTCAACTAGAGCGTCGGTGGGACTTTATCGAGCTGCAGTATGAATTCACGTATGTCTCGGTCCAGTGCTTGTGTATCGATCAGCCGCTGCATGATATCGAGCGCTTCATCTTGACGGCCCGTTTTGACATACATGAGCGCGCGGAGGAAGTGTAAACGGTTGAAGTTCGGATAGTGCTCGAGTCCGTCACGGATAACGGCCTCGGCGGTCGTATAGTCACCTCTATTATAGTAGAGCGTTGTCAGGTTGCCGTAGGCGAACGGCGTCGGGTAATACTGGATGGTGTCGAGGTAGACTTCCTCGGCTTTTTTATCATCCCCGAGGAACTGATACGCCACGCCAAGATTCGTCCTTGTTCGATACCAGTGAGGGTTCAGGCGGATGGATTCCTCGAGGTACGGGATCGCGGCAGCGTACTCCCCGCGCTTGATAAGCTCAGCTGCGTAATTGTCCATCAGTTCAAAGCTGCCATGCACATACTGTATGTCATGACCAAAAAGTGAGT
>JBBTUM010000137.1:0-1005 GCA_038063795.1 Patescibacteria group bacterium
TCGTGCCGAAGGTGATGATCTGCGCGACGCGATCTTTTCCGTATTTTTCCTCGACATACTTCAGTACGGAGTCTCGGCCCGTGTCCGCAAAATCCATGTCGATATCAGGCATGCTGATGCGCTCCGGATTCAAAAAACGTTCGAACAGCAGCTCGTAGTGGAGCGGATCGATGTTCGTGATCCCGATCAAGTAGGACACGAGGCTCCCTGCAGCGCTGCCACGGCCCGGTCCGACCATGATCCCGTTCGTGCGAGACCAGTTCACGAAATCTTGGACGATGAGGAAGTAGTCGGCAAAACCGGTCTTTCGGATCACGTCGAGTTCGTAGGCGAGCCGCTCCTGCAGTTCGCGTGGCGCATCGGCGGTCGTGCATCCATAGCGCCGGAGCACACCCGCGTCGGCGAGCTCTTGGAGATACAGTTCCCCTGACTTTCCGTTCGGTGTTTCGAAATAGGGGAGATTGATCTTGCCAAGGGTAATTTCCACATTGCACCGCTCGGCGATCCGCTCGGTATTCGCGAGCGCTTCTGGCACATCACGAAAATTTTCCGCCATCTCGGCTGCCGAAAGAAGCGAGTAGTTTTCTCCGAGATAGGACATGCGATTCTTATCGCTGATGCGGCTTTTCGTCTGGAGGCAGAGCAGTACGTCGTGGGCGCTCGCGTCCCCGGTATCGATATAGTGGGCATCGTTGGTCGCGACCAATGGTATGCCATGCGTCTGGGAGAGATGCTTCAGCTGTTCATTCACGGTGCTTTGATCTGGCATCGTCGGCCGATGTTGCAGTTCGAGGTAGAGGTTATCCTTCGTGAAGATATCAACGAGGCGGGTAATGTTGGTCTCGAGTTTTTTTTCGTCTCGCGCAATGATCGGGCGGGAGAGCGGACCGTTCAGACAGCCGGTCAGCGCTATCAATCCTTCGCTGTATTTTTTCAACGTCTCCCAGTCAAAGCGCGGTTTGTAGTAGAAGCCTCTCAGGTGGGCCTCGGTCGTGAGGAAGATGA
>JBBTUM010000138.1:0-10257 GCA_038063795.1 Patescibacteria group bacterium
ACACGCCGCCTGTGTTCAGGATCAGGTCACGGATCCTGCATATGGTGAGGTCATCGCACCCGAATTCTGTGAAGCGCCTTTTCGCGGCGTATGCACTCCGTTCCTCGTTTTCGCTGTCGTAGTCGTCGGGACGCGGCTCGGTGTAGATTACATCATGAAACCACAGCGCACCCTCCACTGCCACTGGATCGATGCAGTGGTGTCGAATGTCGTCCAGCATGTCGAGGCAGCTGCGGACATGGACCAGCGTGTGATATGCGCGATGAGGCTCGGCGTAGCTGTGTTTCAGCTCGTGCCATGCCTCGTGCACGTATCCGACGATCGAGTATTCCTCGGGCGTCCAGAAGGATTCGAGCCTCAGAGCAAAGCCGAACCACCGTTTTTTCATCTCTTGCTCGAGTTCGCTCTCGATCTCACTCATGATCTTGCCTCCTTAGCTTACGGATGGTCGCGCGGTCGATGAGCGCGGTCGCGACGATGTCCGAGACGCATTTTTTGATTTTTTCGACATCTCCTGCTTCGGCAAACTTTCGAGCTTGTGATGAAGAGATATGCTTGAATTCGTCGTCGCAGAGCACGTAGAGATAGGTGTCGATATGGAAGCGTTCGTTATTGAGCCGAATCACCTCGGCTTCATGGGCGAAGTCGGCAGCACTGCGGATGCCGCGAACGATGACGATTCGTTTGTGAGGTTGCAGCGCTATCTCCTTTTGAAGCGCCTCGATCGTTATGACCCTGGTATAGCCGGGAATCGCATAGCTTGACCAGAGCGTCTTGCACTCTTCGGGAGTGAACCAGGCCTCCTTGTTCGGATTCTGAGAACAGACGGTATCGAGGTACGGTACAGCCTTGGCGATCTTTTTCACGATATGGAGATGCCCGACTGTCGGCGGCGAAAAAGTTCCCGGGAAGATGAAGGTGTTCATTTCGCATGTGTCGCACCAGTGAAGACTCATAGCCTCCTCCTGTCATATATTGTGAATGAACGGTCTGACAAGGTAACTATAAGATCCATTGCGATTCCGCACGTTGCGTAGAGCGCGCGCCATTGACACGGTATCGAATCTGCTCTAGCCTTAGCCTCAGGGAGAAGGGTCTTCTGTCGAAATTTTTCGACAACAGAAACATTATGAAAGAAATCATTGGTAAATTGCACGAGCTTGAGTTCAGCCCGAACGAGGTGCGGGTGTATGTTGCGCTGACCGAGCTTGGCGAAGCGCTTGCCTCGAAAATAGCGAAAAAAGCGAACCTGCCCCGGACGACCGTCATAAGCATTTTGAATAACTTCGCAGAGCGCGGCTTTGTCTCCGCTCATCGATATAGGGGTGCATCGTATTACTGGGTCGAGTCACCGAAGACCGTCCGTGATATCTTCGCGAACAAAGTGCTGATCGCGGAGCAGCTCGACTCGCTTCTCGGGGGCCTGTATCGGTCCGAAGCGCATTTTCCGTCGGCCGAGGTCTATGATTCTCGGAAGTCAGTGAAGAATTTTATCGAAAAGACGCTCGTGGGTCTCAAGAAAAATTCCGTCATTCGCACCATTGATGCGCCGCAGATGGGGAATTATAGCAAGGTATTGAGCGACGAATATCAGCGCGTTTTGATCGGCCTGAAGCGGAAGCGGGGAGTGGCTACGAGAACGCTGGTGCCGTACGGTACGCTTCGAGCCATCAGTCCCCGAAAAATGCGCGAGCAGGATATTCAGGTTCGTGAACTTCCAGAGAGATTAGCCTTCACTGCGTCGCTTTGGCTTATCAATGATATGGCGGTTCTTTTCTCAGGCAAGCCGCCTTTTGCCGTCGCAGTGCGACACGACCTCATCGTCGAAAGCCTTTCGAATCTGTTCGAGCATTTTTGGAGAACGGCGGCCCGAGCCCAAGCACCCCGCAGCGGTTCGCGAGAGGGGGCTTGACCTCTCGGCAAGCTCGAGGTCTGCGCCACGCATAGCGCGGCTTGACACATTTTTTGGATTTGTTACTATGTGTATATAGGACACTAAGTATGGCTACCACTAGCATAAAACAAGTATATTCATTCGCCGTGATAGCGACCGATGTTGTCATCTTTACGGTGCGCGAGGGTGAGCT
Source organism: Patescibacteria group bacterium (assembly GCA_038063795.1). Taxonomy (GTDB): domain Bacteria; phylum Patescibacteriota; class Patescibacteriia; order UBA1558; family 2-01-FULL-52-15; genus JBBTUM01. The sequence continues at coordinate 2,088 of JBBTUM010000138.1, forward strand.
TCAGGTCCTTTTGATTCAGATGAAGAAGGCACCCTACGTCGGCAGGTGGGCGATACCAGGAGGATTGGTGAAGCCGAAGGAATCAGTGGATGCTGCAGCGCGTCGCCACTTGGCCGAGAAGACGGGTGTTTCTGATGTGTATCTCGAGCAACTCTATACATTTGGCCGCGTCGACCGCGACCCATACGGTCGCGTCGTCTCGGTCGCCTACTTAGCCCTTATTCCCAGCGATAACGTGCGGCTGAAGACCACGGCACGATACGGTGACGTCCGCTGGTTTCCAGCGAAGGGGTTACCGAAGCTCGCGTATGACCACCGCGAGATGCTTACCGTGGCAGTGGATCGATTGCGGTCGAAGCTGGAATATTCCAATATAGTCTACAGCTTGCTTCCTCGCGAGTTCACGCTCGCAGAGCTCCAAAGAACGTACGAGATCATCCTTGGTCGCGGACTGGATAAGCGTAATTTTAGGAAAAAACTGTTTTCGCTGAACCTTGTGCAGAAAGTGAACAAGCGCCAGAGCGGGGTAGCCTACAGGCCGGCTGAGCTGTATCGGTTTGTGAGCCGCACAGTGCAGGTCGTATCTGTTCTTTGATTTTTTTTAAGTTTACTTAGTGTAAAAAATACACACATTCGAGCAGCGCGTTTCAGCGGAGGAGAGCATTCGCCTCTGTCAAAAAGCGCTTCTCAACGAAGAAAGCGCGATCGGTTCCTTGACAAGACGATGTCTACCTAATCGAAGACATCTTCACAAGAAGACCACACAGAACTTCATGAATCATCAGAAGAGGAGAGACCTCGATGAGGGAGTTTCAGTTCGCAGTTGGTTCCGTCCTCGGACGGGATCATCGCGTCGCAGGCAAGAATAACCAGGACGCATGGTACGTTTCAACCGGCGATACGTGTGATATCGTCCTTGTCGCGGACGGGTGCAGCGCCGGAACGCATAGCGAAGTCGGCGCACACGCGGGCGTACAGATGGTGAGTCGCGCCATACGCCGGCATGTCGAGCTGTACAATGCAGCCGGCATACCCCATACGGCATTCAGTTCCTCTGGCCCTTTTTGGGAGGGCGTCCGACTCGACGTTCTGCGGCAACTCCGTGGATTTGCGCAGATGATGGGCGAGCGACTGCCGACAGCTCTGAACACGTACTGTCTTTTTACGATCGTCGGCGCTCTGCTCACGAAGGAATGGGCGAGCTTCTTCTCGCTCGGTGACGGCGTCATCATCGTCAACGGCGAGATGATACGGATAGGCCCGTTTCCGAATAATGAGCCTCCGTATCTTGCGTACGGTCTTGTGCCGACCTCGTTGGAACGAGAAAACCCTGCGTTGCTCAGGTTCTGGGTACATCGTGAGGAGCCGATCGAGTCGATCGATTCCTTCCTTATCGGAACTGACGGCGCATGGGATCTCCATGAGGCCGAGCTGCTTCCGATGCCAGGGAAAGATGAACCGGTCGGTCCGTTGAGCCAGTTCTGGAGCGAGGATCGCTACTTCAGGAATCAGGATATGCTGCGGCGTCGCCTCACGATCGCGAACCGTGACATGACACGTGCCAGTTGGGACGAGCGTGAGCTCATCATAGAGCACGGCTTGCTCCCGGACGATACGACGATCATCACCGGGCGCCGCGTGTCGGTGCCATAGGAGAGACGGACATGGACGTATTTCTCGATGGAAAGAAAGTCCGTCTCGACCCCACGCGATCGATAGGCAAGGGAGGCGAGGCGGATATCTTTGATATCGGGGGAGGGACTGCGCTGAAGGTTTTCAAGCAGCCGGACCACCCCGATTTTCGCGGGAACTTACATGAGCAGGAGGGTGCGCGAAGGCGGCTCGAACGCCATCAGCGGAAACTCCGCGAATTCCCTGCGGGGCTCCCACCGCATGTCGTAACGCCCGTGAAACTAGCGACCGATCGCACCGGTACCCAAGTGGTCGGATATGCGATGCCGATCGTTTCCGGAGCAGAGGTGCTCCTGCGGTACGGCAACCGTGGTTTCAGGGAAGGCAGACTACCGAGCGCGGCGTTGCTTCAGATCTTCCAGAGCCTCCACGAGACCGTGTGCGGCATCCACCGCGCCCGGGTCGTCATTGGGGATTTCAACGACCTGAACATACTGGTTCGCGAAAAGGAACAGGACGCTTATCTCATCGACACGGACAGCTTCCAGTTCGGAAGCTACCTGTGCGAGGTTTTCACCGCGCGCTTCGTGGACCCGCTCTTGTGCGATCCGCAAGGCGCACATCTCATGCTGGTGAAGCCTCACAACGAACACTCTGATTGGTACGCTTACGCGGTCATGCTCATGCAGTCATTGCTGTATGTCGGCCCGTACGGAGGAGTCTATCAGCCCAAAGTGCGCGGCAAGGTCCTCTCACCTGACGCCCGTCCACTCAAGCGGGTGACCGTTTTTGATCCCGAGGTCAGGTATCCGAAACCGGCCGTACCCTATCAGTACTTGCCGGACGACGTGCTGCATCACCTGGTGCAGGTATTCAAGAAGGACGCCCGTGGTGCATTTCCGCGGCAGCTCCTGGACCGCATGCGGTGGACCCGCTGTACGTCGTGCGGCATCGAACACGCGAGGGCCGCGTGTCCTCAGTGCGCAGAGGCGGCACCTGCTGCCATACGCGAGGTGACAAGGGTCCGGGGCAAGGTGACGGCGACACGTCTTTTCAGAACGACGGGCGCTATCATCGTTTCCGCCTTGCAGGAAGGAAAACTCCTATGGCTGTACCAAGAGGGCGATGCTTTCATTCGAGAGAACGGTTCACGGATCCTGGGGCTCAGCGGTCATCTCCGGCTGCGGTTCAGACTGCATCACGGGACAACGCTCGCGGGTAACGCCGATCAGCTTATCGCCATCAAGAGCGACGGTTCGCTCGTGAGGCACGCGGTCGACGCCGCTGCATCGGTTCCGATATTTGACGCGAACGAACATCATTACTACTGGTCCGAGAACGGAAAGCTGTTCCACGATGCGGAGCATGCGCCCCAGTATATCGGGGACGTGCTTCCGCATCAGACGCTTTTCTGGGTCGGCCCGACCTTCGGGTTCGGGTTCTACCGAGCAGGCCAGCTCTCGGTCGCGTTCGTCTTCGATGCGCTGCATCGGGGGCTGAACGATACCGTGGCAGCGCCGGTCATTACCGGTCAGCTGATCGACGCGACGTGCGTCTTCAGCAGCCAGCGATGCTGGTTCTTCACCACCGTGCAGGAAGCCGGTCAGCGGATCAACCGTTGCATGGTCATCACGCGCACGGGTGAACTCGAAGCGACCGCAGAAGCGGTCGCAGGGGACGGATCATGGCTCGGTTCAATTCGCGAGAGCTGCGCGTCTGGAGGGTACCTCTTCGTGCCGACGGACGAGGGCATTGTGCGGGTTGTCGTGAACGAGAGGAGGATCGAGAAAGACTCAGAATATCCCGATACGGAACCGTTCGTCGATTCAGCATCAACGCTTCATGCAGGTAAGGACGGCATCTATGTCGTCAGCAGCAGGGAGATAGTGCTTCTCAAAATCGCCGCGTAAGTCGCGGCCACTCGTTGGCTCGGAGAGCCATACAGGAGGCGTCATGACCACACGACAGCAGCTTCAGGTTCCGTCGTTCTTCGACGGGCAGAACGCGGGCAAGTGGGTCTATCGACCCGACCTCACGCACCTCTTCGACGAGTCGCAGGCCTGGAAGGGGCGCTATGGCGTAAAGCCCTCGGCGATCGATCGGTTCAGGCTGCATCTCCTTCTCATCGACGTGCAGAAGGACTTCTGCTACCCGGAAGGGACGCTCTACGTGGGCGGCAGGAGCGGCAAGGGCGCGATCGAGGACAACGTTCGTATCTCCGAATTCATTTATCGGGAACTCCCGAAGATCTCGGAGATCACAACCACGTTCGACACGCACTTCGCCTACCAGATCTTCTTCCCGTGGTTTTGGGTCGATCGGGACGGCAAGTCGCTCTCACAGCACACCATGATCCGGATCCACGACAACGGACGTAGGCTCGTCAACATCCTGCCGGACGGAACGGTCCTGAAGGATGACGTCAAGCCGAACCCGGCGATCGCGAGCTGGGTCTGCGAGGGGAACTACACCTGGCTCGAGAAGCAGGCGTTCTTCTACTGCCAGGAGCTGGCGAAAGGCGGCAAGTACACGCTGTACCTGTGGCCTCCGCACTGCATCCTGGGAAGCGACGGCCACGCTCTGTCAGGCGTCGTACATGAGGCGAGGCAGTTCCACTCGTTCGTCCGGGGCAACCAGTCCTGGGGCGAGGTGAAGGGGACGCATCCTCTGACCGAGAACTACTCGGTCCTCTCGCCTGAGGTGCTCATGCGGTGGGACGGCAAGCCGCTCGCTCAGAAGAACGCGCGCTTCATCAAGACGCTTCTCTCCGAGGGCGCTGTCGTCATCGCCGGTCAGGCCGCAAGTCACTGCGTCAGAAGCTCGATCGACGATCTTCTGGGTGAGATCCTCGCGAAGGACCCGGAGCTCGCGAAGAAGGTCTACATCATGCAGGACTGCATGTCCTCAGTCGTCGTGCCTGACGGGAAGGGCGGATACATCGCCGACTTCACGCCGCAGGCGGAGGAGTCGCTTGCGAAGTTCCAGGCCGCAGGCATGTACGTGGTGGACTCCACCGATCCGGTCGAATCCTGGCCGGAGCTGAAGAAACTCGCTGCCTGAATCACGAACCATGATCCAACGGGTGTGAGTGACCAAGGTCACTCACACCCGCAACACTTTCCTCAAGAAAAAGGAGACACGCCATGAACGGAAGCGGATCAGTGAAGGAACTCTTCTCAACGGCACGCGCCGAGGGCACGCTCTCACCGCAATCTGCCCACGTGCTCTCAGTCGTTGATGACGGGCACATTCAGGAGGCGCTGGGTATCAGCGTCGACGACGTCCAGGCGAGCGAAGTGGTGCTTGTGACCATGATGCCGGACGACTCGGGCTCGATCAGGTTCGCGGGCAATGCCGAGGCGGTGCGGGACGGTCACAATCTCGTCCTCTCTGCGCTCGGCGAATCGAAGCAGCGGGATTCCCTTCTCGTGCACACGAGATACCTGAACGGCTTCGTGCTCTCTCCGTACGCTCCGCTCGACCGCGCGGTGAAGCTCGATCGGTCGAACTACGATCCGTCGCTCGGAACGCCGCTCTACGATCAGTCAGTCGTGCTGCTCGCGACGGTGCTCGCGAAGTCTCAGGAGTTCATCAACGCCGGAGTCGATGTCCGCACGGTGACGCTCATCATCACGGACGGCGCCGACACCGGAGGCCGATACTCGGCCGGTGACGTGAAGAAGCTCGTGGACGACATGCTCAAGCGAGAGCGGCACATCGTGGCCGCGATGGGAGTCGACGATGGCAACGGCACAGACTTCCGCCAGGTCTTCAGTGAGATGGGGGTCCGCGACGAGTGGATCCTGACGCCGGGCAAGACGCCGAGCGAGATCAGAAAGGCCTTCCAGGTCTTCTCGCAGAGCGCTTTTCGCGCGAGCCAAAGCGCCGGAAGTTTCAGCCAGACGGCGGCTCAGGGGCTCGGAGGATTCGGCTCCTAAGAAGGTAAGAACATCGTCATAACTGGGAGGAGCAGTGGGCACAAAATCCCCCTGCTCCTCCCACCCTTTCTATAATTGTGCTAATACTTGACAAATCTCGTATTTCTTGGTTAACTTTCGAGTATTTTGTCGGTTTGTAAATCCCTTGTTATTTGACAGCAACAGAGTGGTTTAAAAGCCCTCAAAACATGGAGGAGATTAATGATTCGACCGTATTTCGCGTCTTTGCCACTACCGCCGTTCTTCAACGCGGCATCGGCAGGGGAAAGCCGTCGTCTTTCGTACGGTGAACTCTCCAACGTCGCTGCTACCTGGAGTCGGGAACATCGCATTCGTCCGGCACGTTTCGACGAGTTCAAGATCCTGCGTCTCGGGGTCGATCCTCAGGACACCTTCTCGCTTGCAGCGGGCGAGCTTCCGGTCGCCGGCGCGATCGAAGACATGGTTCGCGCGTCGAAGTTCGACTACCGGTACGCGCACGCTATCACGAAGCGGTGGGAGAGCTTGGATTCGCATCAGCTTATGCAGATCTTCCACGGCGTCTACTGGCTTGACCGAGACGGCAATCACCCGAAGCCGGGGACCATCCTGACCGTGGACAGCGTCACCTCGGGAGAGTATCGGGTCAATCCCAATGTCGCGTGGAACCTCGGCATGACCGAGGCCGAGACGCACCGCGATGCGCTGTACTATCTCGCGACGCTCTCGAAGAACGGTCGGTACCCGCTCATCATCTGGAACTATCACGGGCAGGTTGGTGGCGTCGGCCATACCATCATGCCGATGCGGCACGAAGTCGATGTCTTCCACACGTTCCTGCGCGGTTCGCAGTGGAGGCCGATCATGAAGGGCATGCATCCGCAGCGGGAGAACTATTCGATCTTCCGCTTCGAGGTGACCGACGACCTGAACGGCCACATGCCGGGTAGCAGGAGTCCGCAACTTCTGGATGAGCTCTTCAGCTACGACATGGTCGTGATCGACGGACAAGCGAAGTCGCATTGTGTCGCCTGGACGGTCTCGGATCTCCTCGACGAGATCTGGGCGCGGGACAAGCGTCTCGTGAAGAGGATCTACCTTCTTGAGGACTGCACCAGTCCTGTCGTGGTTCCGAGCATCGGACTCGACTTCACGAAGGATGCGAACGATGCCTTCGATCGCTTCCGCGACGCCGGTGTTCATATCGTCAGGTCCACGGATCCCATGGATTCGTGGCCGCGAGAGTAAACCGTTCATTCCCCGGCGGGGCGGTGCAGCAGCACCTCCCCGCCGGACCCATTCTTTCTGAAACAAAGAATCGCAATCGAGCTGAGCTCGATTCCGGCTCTTTCGTCCCGACGTCCGCCAACCAGCGGAGTCGGGACGCGACCTTTGATAAAACGCAAGATGGGAGATACCATCATGAGTGAAAGATTCGTTCTCTTTGGTTCAAGCTGCAATCCGCCAGCGCTGCATCACAGAAAGATAGCGCTGGATCTTCGTGAGAAAGGCTTCCACGTAATCGTGGTGCCTTGCGGACCGCGGCCGGACAAGCTGACCGTGGACGATCTCGATCCGATCCACCGAGCGATCATGACAGACATGACGTTCGGCGGTGTCACTGGCATCGAGGTATGGCTCGGCGATCTGGAGAAGGAGGTCTTCACGCGGACCTACGAGCTCCAAGAGCTCTTCAAGTCGCGTGGCGAGATCTGGCACTATGTCGGCGCCGACCTCGTGCAGGGAGGCGATCGAGGGGACTCTCTGATCCAGCAGGTCTGGCTCCACGGAGAGGATCTCTGGGCGAACTCCCGATTCGTTATCGGGGAACGTCCTGGGTATCCGCTCACAGCGGAAGAACTTCCGCCGCATCACGTGCTGTACCCGTTTCACTACGGTGACTCGAGTACGCGCGTACGTGAGCGGACGTTTAAGCGCGAGCCGATCGATGATCTGGTAACGCCGGAGGTGGCGCGATATATCGACCGGTACGGCTTGTACCGCGGTCGGTTACCGCGCAGCTCGGCGCAGCTCAGGATCGATGATCCAAAGCCTCTCGTCGTCTTTGACGAGAGGAATCCGAAAGCTACTGAGCTCGCACTGTCTCTCGGCGTGAAGAATCACCCAGGCCCGAACTGTATCGTGGTCATTGGCGGCGACGGCATGATGCTTCACACGATCAAGGAACACTGGCGGAGACGCTTGCCATTCTTCGGCATCAACACAGGCCATCGCGGCTTCCTTCTGAATAACGTTCCTGAGGGATTTTCCCTTGAGAGGCTGCATGAGCTTATCGTCTATCAGCATCCGCTGCTTTTCGTCGAGGTTTTCGGCGCTGATGGCACACGGCATGAATTCTTCGCCTTCAACGACGCATGGATCGAGCGCACGTCCCCACAGACCGCCTGGCTTACGGTATCGGTCGACGGAGACGTGAAATTTCCTCAGGTGAAGTCCGACGGCGTGCTCATCGCGACCCCTGCAGGATCCAGCGCCTATGCGCATATTATGGGAGCCACACCGATGCGTATCGGCTCACAGGGCCTGCTCCTGGTCGGTAACAACGTTATCGAGCCATGGGGCTGGAAGGCGAAGCCGCTTCCGGCGGACGCCGCGATCAC
>JBBTUM010000139.1:0-1985 GCA_038063795.1 Patescibacteria group bacterium
TCATCTCTGGTCCCGGAACCCAGTCGATGCCAAAGCGTTCGAGTACGTCATCGGCGATCTGGCCCAGGAGCTGTGAAATGCTCTTGGCCGACCCTACGGTATGGATCTCCCGTACGCTTCGCTCGCCGTGCGCTGTGTCGATATCCTGACGGATCGTCACCAGGTTGTTACGGCGTAGAAGCTGCTTCTGCGTGTACTCGTCGATGAGCTTCAGAACGGCCTTCTCGGGGTTGAAGTCGGAGATGAAGTATCCGTGGACGTAGAAGCCCTGCTGGTAGAGGCGTCCGACGTATGACTTCATGAAACTGTCATCATCGGGATCGCCGATGACTTCCGGGATATACGACTTGGGATCGCTAATCTCGATCTTCCCAAGCGTCGTCAAGCCGATCTTGAGATCCTTCCAGTTGTGCCAGCGGCCTGGCCCCAGCTCCTCCTTGTCGAGATCGCGCTCGATCTCTTTATCGGTGACGGGTCGCTTCGATATCTGGTTCGGCTGCCTCGTTTCCTTCTTGGCGAGCTCGTCCTCAGCTGCCTGCGCTTTTTTGACGCGCTCGGCTTCGAGATCCTCGAGCTTCGTTCGCAGCTTCGCCTTTGCGCCATTCGTGGCAGGGACCCGACCTGGGTCCATGAAGCACTGGACCATGCCCGGGAGGACATAGCAGTCCATGAGCGGGATCCTGTTCTGAGCCTCCTTCATGATCGATGACATGATGTCGTTCGAGAAGGTTGCGAAGCCCTCCGGGTTGGTCGGCCTCACACTTTCCGCGAGTTCAAACATGAGGAAGGGATCGCGGATGGAGACCAGAACCTGCCCTTCGAAGTTTCCCTGGGCTCCGATCCATGTAGCCTCCCGTTCATCTGGATATACCCCGGGGACGGCTCTCTCCCAGTCGACTTTTCGCTCCATGAGGCCTGACGTAGAGACTTGCGCTGTTTTCAGCGGCGCGGTGTACTTCCGCATGTCGAAGAAAACGACCGTCTCGATGCCCCACCACTTGAAGTGCAAGCCAGGCTTGAACCAGCGCTTTTCGGCCTTGAAGCGAGGCTTCCCCAGAAGCAGTCTCACTGCGCCCCATTCCGGCGGAACCTTGAACCAGAATATGTACTGCCAGTCGCGCTTCTCGGATCCCATCTCAGCAGGCTTGTCCGTGCTTTGCGGCTGTTTTGGCTTTCGCTGCCTCCAGGCGACGATGCCGATGATGATGAGCGTTACCACGGCGAGCGGGATGACCCACATCATGAGCGTGGCGAAGCCCGGCCACAGCCCGAAGAGGCTGAACGGCTTCCACGACCAGATGCCAAGGCTCGAGTAAGCGGTGATGACCTTGGGTACGAAGATCCAGCCCAAGATCCCGATGATGCTGAGGGCGACGATGACTATTGCCGCGATCAGTGGTGCACGGTTCTCCTTCCTGTCCATCGTATGTCTCCCTGCGCTCTATGCGCTAAAAAGTTGCGGTTGTGAACGAACGTTATAGGCAAATCCAAGTGGATACTGCCTTTGAATGACCATAAATTATACGTTTTTAGGCATCATTTGTCAATACAAAAAAAGTGGCCTACATTAGCCATCAAAGTAACGACCACCAAATTATAGCCAGCTTTTCCTTTGCTCTGAAAGACTTGCCTCAAACTCAGCAAGGAGCTTTTTTTGTCTGGCCGAGAGCCTTGTTGGAACGGTTGCGTGCACGGTCACGAACTGGTCACCACGACCTCGGCTCGTGAGTCTCTCGAATCCTTTATCCTGCAATTTGAAGCTTGTACCACTTTTGGTATGAGCCGGGATTTTGAGTCTGACGCCGCCGCTGGGTGTTCGGACATCAACAGAGCCTCCATTTGCGAGCACTGACAAGGGGACTTCCTCCTTGCTTTTGACGTCATAACCGTCACGTTTGAAGAAGGGGTGCGTTTGGATCCTCACTCTGATGAAAAGGTCTCCGGTTGGTCCGCCATAAATGCCTGACTCCCCTTTTCCTGAGAGC
>JBBTUM010000140.1:0-3047 GCA_038063795.1 Patescibacteria group bacterium
TCATACCGACCGCCGCCGCCGAGCGCATCCTGCGAACCCGCTTTACCGCTCTCCAGAAGCTCCCAGGTCGTCTTTGTATAATAATCGAGTCCCCGCACGATCCGCGCGTTCAGGTTGTACCGCACGTCCATCTCGTCCAGATATTCCAGGACCAGCACGAAATGCTCCTTGCACTCATCACAGAGATTGTCGACGGTCTGCGGAGCCTGCACGAGAACTTCCTCGATCGCGGGATCCTTCGTGTCCAGGACGCGGAGCGGATTTTTTTTCAGCCGCTCCTGATCATCAACACTTAACTTCTTCTTGTGTTCGTTCAGATAGACAGAAAGCTTCTTTACGTACCGGGGACGACACTGGCCACACCCGATGCTATTCACGTCAACCTGTATATTGAGGCCGAGCCCCGCATAGAACGTAAACCCCATCATGATAAGCATCGCGTCGACCACCGGACTCTGTTCGCCGATGACCTCAAAACCGAACTGATGGTGCTGTCGGTACCTGCCCGCTTGCGGCCGGTCGTGACGGAACATGGGACCGCTATAGTACACCTTCACAGGCTGTGGCTGGTTCAGCATGCCATGCTCGATGTACGCGCGAGCGACACCCGGGGTCCCCTCAGGGCGAAGCGCGACTCGCTCATTGCCAGGATCGGAGAATTCATACATCTCCTTCGTGACGACGTCCGAGCTCGGGCCCGACGTGCGCATATAGAGGTTCGCCTGTTCCAGGATCGGCGTTTCGATACGGCGAAAACCAAAGCGCAGCGCAAAGTCGCGCACGCGGTCCGACATGAAAATCCAGTAGCGCTCCTCCTCAGGGAGCACGTCCCTCATCCCTCGCAGCAGACTCAATGATTGTTTTTTCGGTTTTGAGGAGGTCATGGCTACTCGTAGTCTGGGGTCTCGAAGAGACTGATCCGATCAAAAGGCCATCCGCGGATCCACGCGCGACCGACGATGAAACGATCCTGGATAGGTCCGAACACGCGGGAGTCAAGACTATTCGCACGATTGTCACCGAGAACAAAATACTCATCCTCGCCGAGCGTCAGCTCCTCCAGCGATCCATAGCTCTTCAGGTCTTCGGAGAGATACCCTTCATCGAGCGGCTCATTTTCGATAAACACGATCCCATTGAGGATCTTGATGTGCTCACCAGGCAGACCGATGATCCGTTTGATGAAGTACTGGCGTGTATCCCTCGGATAACGCATGACAATGACGTCCCCGCGCGCTGGAGCGTTGAAACGATAGCTGATCTCATCAATGATCAAGTATTCCCTCGTATGAAAACTGGGCTCCATCGAAGCTCCCTCCACATAAAATGGCTGTATCAGGAAATACCTGATCGGCAAAATGATAGCAAAAGAAATGACGATTACTTTGATCGTCTCGAACAACAACAGGCCTAATTTCTTCAAAAATTGCACGTTATAGTGAGCTTATATTACTTCAATATTGCTGTAGTATACACTACTTTGGCCTTCGCGTAAACCGTCTAGCCGCGATCGAACGCAAAAAAACTGAACGGAGGATAACAGATCGGCGAACCCCTGGCAAATTGACCCACGGTATCGAATCCACTATACTGTGTGTACGTTTCCGCAGGTTTCGACCCGGAATCCGATACTGTACGTATGTTCCAAACCGAGAATACATCGTTCGAGACGCGATCATTCCAGCCACCGGATCTCTTGCCCGAGGAACACCGCACGAGCGACCGGCATGAACCGCCGCCAAGGAGGCAAAAAATGCTCTCTTGTTTTTTTATTGTCCTGATACTCCTCATCACGAGCTGCACGACGATCGTCGCGCGATCGAACAACAATTTTTTCGTGGGAGTAAAGAACGGTTTCCTCGTTCGCCAGCTCACACATCTCTTCTCGAAGAATACCAATCTTCTCAAAGGCGAGAAAGAAGACCGGATCAACTTTCTGCTCATGGGCATCGGCGGGCCCGGACATGATGGTCCCTACCTGACCGATACCATCATTCTCGCGAGCTTCAAGCCGTCGACGAAGGAAGCCTCGATGCTTTCCATCCCGCGTGACCTGATCGTGCCAACAGGCCAAGGATCGTTCATGAAGGTGAACCATATCTACGCGCTGAGCCAGAACAAGGGACTCGAAGAGGCGTTCCGCATTACGAAGACCGTCATCGGCGACACGTTCGGCGTTCCTATCCATTACATGGGCGTCGTCGACTTCCAAGGTTTTATCGAGCTCATAGACGCGGTCGACGGCGTCACCATCAAGGTCGACCGGAGCTTCACCGATTATCAGTTCCCCGCCGGGCAAAACAGTACTCAGAAGGTTTCTTTTGAAGAGGGTATTAAAAAAATGGACGGCACTACCGCGCTGAAATACGCCCGATCGCGCCACGGCACGAATGGCGAAGGATCGGATTTCGCGCGCAGCGAACGACAGCAGAAGATCATTCTCGCGACGAAAGAGCGCGTCGCATCCTTCAATACACTCTTGAATCCCCTGAAGATCACGACGCTCTTCGGACTCGTCAACGAATACACCAGAACCGATATCGAACCATGGGAGGTCGTGAAGCTCGTCCAGATGACGAAGGACGTTGACGCGAAAAAGATCTACAACACAGTTCTCGACGACTCATCCGGCTATCTCGCGAGCGGCATCTCCAGCGTCGACGGAGCGTATATCCTCCAGCCGGTGAGCGGGAACTTCTTTCAGCTCCAATCCCTGGTGCAGAATGTTTTTGAAGACACACAGCTGAAGCAGGAAGCCGCGCAGATCGTCATACAGAACGGTACGACGGTACCGAATACGGCAGGCGCAGTGGCGCAGTATCTCGAGCGCGCCGGCATCAAGCCGCTGTCGTTCGGGAACGCGGATACACAGAACTACCTCCGGACGCATATCTATGACTATACGAAAGGAAAAAAGCCGAGAACGCTAGCCTTCGTGCAGTCGTGGTTCGGCGTTGGCGCCGAACGGGATATACCGCTCGAACTGCTCCCGTATACCGTCGCCCGCGACCTCGAGCTGAAGGATGTGAAGGGAGACTATCGTGAAC
>JBBTUM010000141.1:0-6424 GCA_038063795.1 Patescibacteria group bacterium
ATCCGAACGATGTTCTGGATCGTCGTCTTGACGTCCTGCGTGCTGAAGTCAGCGAAGCTAGTCGGAAATTCGATTGATGGAGCCGCGTGTACTTGAGAAGCCAGTGCCAGAGGAGCCAGATATGCCAGTTTATACGCGTTTGTAAGTAATTTTTTCATGTATTCACCCCCTTCCTTTTGATTCGATTTCTTAGGCTATAAATGAACTGAAATTATTATACCACATTTTGGAATATTTACAATCTTACGCTTAAGTTCCTGAAAGCGCGCCGAAAATGAAGTTCAGGATCGCGTAACTGCTGAAGATGACGAGGAGTCCTATCGTCGCCCAGACCAGGGTATTGCGTCCGCGCTCGATCCTGTTCGACGCCCCGCCCGAGGTCATCCACATGAGCCCGCCGTAGACGAACATGAACAGAGTGACAGCGCCCACGATGCCCAAGATAGCACGCACCATGTTATTGACGAGGTCAGGAACATTCTTCGCGGTAATGGGGTTATATACTGTTATGGGTCCTGGTCCGGCTTGTGCAGCAGCCCCATACATAATGAGAAAAACACTGAGTCCGAGGATTCCGAAAATAATTCTTACGTTATTTTTTTTCATAGTCATAAGCTTATGTGGTCATTTAACAGTTGTTACAGAGAGGGCAGGACACAGCATACGGTGTCCGAGCCTGGGCAGAGGAGTTTCTCACATGCAGGGCCGCTGCATACATCGTAGGTGGCCAGTGGGGGCTGACAACCATCGAAGCGAACGCAGTCACGTTTTGGGATTGCGTTTTTGTATTTGATCTCACAGAGCGATACGCAGCGATGCGCCACGCCGTCGCAACCCATGAATTGAGGGCAGTCCTTAGCATCGCCGCACGTGAGCTCGGTCAGCTGCAGCTCCTTCTGTGCATCAAACGCCTCGAGGACGAAGCTGATGATGAGCCAGCTCCCGAGGATGAAGATGAGTGCGACGGAGGTTCCGATGAGAATATCCTTGCCGCGTTCGATCCGCGCGGAGCTGCCGCCAGAGAAGATCATCCACATGCCCCCCATGACATACATCGCGAGCGCGATCGCTCCGCTGACGCCGACCATCCACCGGATGAGGTTATTGGCGAGAATCATGATATGCTCGACGCCGCAATTGCCTGGTGCTAGCGTCCAGCCGGCGCTGCTCTTGATGCCGTTGATACAGTCTATGAGAGAGACTTCCGTGCCGGAGGTGCCCAGGCTCTTTGCGACCGCGCCACCGTCGTTCTCAAAAAGCGTCTGTGATGAAATCGCGGCGACGCCCAAGGCGCTGCCGAAGAAGCAGGTCGTGACCATCAAGAGTGTGAGAAAAGATTTCATCGGCGTGGGGTGTATGATTGCGAGATGAGATCGCCGGCTGCCCCGATGAAGCCAAGAGGTGAGACGTTGGTGCTGAGCGCGTTCTTGACCTGGTCGATCATGTCGAGGAAGGTTTTCTCCGCGAACTCGTAATCATACCCACGATACCAGCTCCGCGCGTTGAGGAGATTTTGTGCGAATGGGCCGAGCGCGAAATCGCTTTTTTGTTCATCGACGAGCGCCCGGAGAGCGGTCGTGCGCGGATTCGCGGTGTTATTCAAGAATGGGCGAACATTTCGCGCCTGGGTGCTTTCGAAAAGATACTGCCATGCGACCTCGGCTTTCTTTTTTTCTATCTGCGCGGCATTGTCAGGCGGTTTTGCGACCACCGTGACCCAGTACGAAGCGTAGTTTGGCAGCGTTCCGGCATTTTCCGGGGCAAACATGGGGATAATGTCAAAATCGAGGTTCGGATTTGTTTCCTGAATAAGCTGTTTGTGGTACGGGTAGCCGATAAAATAAGCGAGCTTGCCGGAGGTGAACGCCTCGAGGGCATTCGGCATCTTGTCATTCCATGAGTAGTTTTGGAGGCCTTTCTGGGCGAAGCTCAGGTAGAACTGGATGGCACTCAAGCTCTCGGGATTGCTCTGGAAACGCGCCCCGCGTGCGTCGCTCATCTCTACGCCGACCTGCATCATAAGAGTGCTCATGATGTCGAATGCCGCCGGTACATTTTCTGTCGTGCCGAGAGCGATGGTCGACTGAACGAGGTTGTCATTGGCATCAAGCTTGGAGATGATCTTCGCCTGCTCGATGAGCTCGCTCCAGTTGCCGGCAGGAAGCGCGATATTATTCGCTCGAAGGATGTCGCGGTTGTAGAATACCGAGAGCGTGTCGATGCTATAGGGCAGTGCGTATATCTGATTATTGATGACAACGTCATCGTACACGACGTCGAGAAAGGTATCTCGCAGCTGTCGCGTCGTGTAGCCGGTGTAGGTCTCAACTTTTTCAATGGTCTCCTTCTTGATTGTCCCCTGTTCGATCATGACTGGCGCTTGCATGGTCGTAGGCATTGGCGTTATGAATTCCAGAAATTCACGGATCCGCGTGTTCGGTATCATGAAAAGGTCAGGGCCCTCCCCGAGTGCCCAGCCTTTCAGCATGCGGTCGTCGTATTCATCCTCGCGGAGTTTCGTATATGAGAGGCGGATCTTCGGATGCCGCCGTGAATATGGATTCGTTAAACTCTTGATCGCGCCGCTGTCCTCGAAGACTCCCCAATATTCCAATGTGAGATCGGGAAATTGAGCCGCTTCCTTCGAGGTCTTGCAGCCGAGTCCGGTCAGGACGAAAAAGAGCGCGAGGAGGATAAGGAGTGAGAGTTTCGATTTCGTATGCATAGTTTTATATGAAAACTGATTGGAGCTCTTTCCGCAGTTCGGGGTCTTTCAGTGCGAAGGTGACATTTGCCTTGAGCCAGCCGATCCGCGACCCCATGTCATAGAAGGTCCCCTCGATGATCTTTGCATAGATCGGTCGTTTGCGCCTCAGTTTGAAAATGGCATCGACGAGCCAGAGCTCGTCATTTTTTCCCCGTTTCGTTTTTTTCAGCTCGGTGAAGATGTCGGGTGTCAAAATATAGGCGCCAAGCGAGGCAATGGTCGACGGCGCGCGTCGGGGTCCTGGTTTCTCGACGATCTTCTTGACCTGGTAAATACCGCGTTCTACTTCGGTGCCGTCGATCACGCCGTACTTCGACGTTTCTGCCCTCGAGATCTGGTACCCGGTCAATACCGGATCGCCGTATTTCTCATAGACATCGATAAGCTGACGGAGCCGTGGCTTTCGCTCGCAGTCGAAGATCTCATCTCCCCACAGGACCGCGAACGGTTCGTCCCCGATAACGTGTTCGGCATTCAGGACCGGTGTACCATTGCCATACGGCCCCTTTTGCCGCAGGTAGATGAAGTTCGCGAGCTTCGGAATGGCACGGATCTGCTCGTAGAGATGCTGCTTTTTTTTGTCCTGCTTCAGAATCTTTTCGAGTTCGGGCGAGGCGTCAAAATGATCCTCGCACGCGCGTTTCAGATATGAGGTGACGAAGACGATGTCGGTGATACCCGACTGCACCGCTTCTTCCACGACGTATTGCAGTATCGGTTTATCAATGAGCGGCAGCATCTCCTTTGGCATGGCCTTTGTTGCCGGTAAAAATCGCGTACCAAGGCCTGCGACTGGGATCACTGCTTTTGTTATTTTTTTCATAAGCGAACGGATACAATTATACCACGAAGAGTTGTGTTTGTATATTTTCCGTTCTGTAGGGGTCTTGCATGCGATTGCGCTTGACAGGCGGCCTTTTTTTGGATAGTATGCCACCGATTCGTCAGCATTCACCGCTGCTGAATGTAACGAATGATATGTCATTCTTCTCACCTGGCGCGAACTGGAACACGTGAGAAGACAGAATTACCATTAACCGCAGAGAATTATGCTTATCATACGATTCTCCCGCATCGGTAAAAAGAAAAAAGCTTTTTATCGGATCATCATCTCTGAAAAATCGAAAGATACCCATGGCACGTATCTGGAGCTTCTCGGACACTACAATCCACACACAAAAGCGGTCGTCCTGAAGAAAGACCGTATCACGTATTGGCTTGAGCGAGGAGCAATGACCTCGAACAGTATTTTTAATTTGCTTGTTACGCAGGGCGTCATCAAGAGCGAGACCAAAAGGAAGTCAGTATTCCTTTCCAAAAAGAGAAAGGAAAAACTCGCTGGACAGAAAGCCGAGGCTGCCACGAAGATCGAGCCTGCTGCGAAGCCGGCTGAACAGCCAAAGCAGGAAAGCGCTTAGGAAACGAGTGCGGAAGCGAACGAGCCGGCTGATAAAGAAAGAGTAGCTCGCGGGACTATTGACAGGCAAGAAAGACATGGTATAAAGAGTACAGACTTTTCTGATGCGTCATTTGAAAATATAAAGGTCAGATGTATCGAAAGTCCGTTCCTTTGCAGGTTAAGTATTAAGACGAAACAGATGCCCGAGCAAGATAAGGAGTTCCTCGAGTATGTCGTGAAGACGCTCGTTGATAATCCGAGCGATGTACAGGTCGAGCGAACGATCGACGAGATGGGCGTTCTCTTGGTCCTGAAGGTGAACCCTCAGGATATGGGTCAGGTCATCGGACGAGATGGTCAGACAGCACGCTCGCTACGGACACTTTTGCGCGTCATCGGTGCGAAGCACAATGCGCGAGTGAACTTGAAGATATTCGAGCCAGAGGGTTCGAAGCATGGCAAGCCTTCGAGAGAAGCGGCACCGTCAAGTTTATCGGTTGATGAGGCAGTAGCTGATCTGAAGTTATAATCATCAATTACGACTGGTAATTTCAAAAACCGCGATTTCTATCGCGGTTTTTGGTATCGGATGGTATACTTCTTTTGATATGATCTCATCCGTGAGGAAAATTCTCGCGCAAGAGAAGGTCTATATACCGCTCCTGTGGGCGTTCGTTTTTGTATGGTCGGTCTTCATTACACGTGTTGGCGCTTTAATTTTTTATGACTCCGCTCAGTACCTGTCGGCAGCGGAGAGTCTGGTGCATGATGGTATGATGTTGCAGTTTGATGGCAGTCCGTTCGTTCACTGGCCGCCGCTTACGCCGTTGATACTGTCAGGAGCATTTATATTCAACATCCCCTTACTTCTTTGGGTACGTGTGATAAGTGCGGCTAGCTTTGCCACGCTTGTGATCGTTACTCATCTTATCTTAAAAAAAATAATCCCACGTGGCCCCGCATTTTTTTCCGTGATCCTTTTCTCATTTTGGGCACCAATGGTGTATATACATTTGTGCATTGTATCAGAATCATTTTTTTTGGCCTTTTTAGCAACGATGCTTCTCGCGCTCATCAATTATTTTCTTTCTCAGGAAGAGAAATGGTTCTGGTTGGCTTGTTGCATGAGCGCACTCATGATACAGACGCGTTACAGCGGCATCTTTATCGTTATCGCAAGCTCTTTCTTTTTGTTTTATATGATCAAGGCGCCGCTGCGGCAGAGGATCGTACGGTCTTGTCTCTACATGATCCTATCAGCTGCGATGGTCGTTCCTTGGTTTTTGAGAAATAGATATATCGGCGGGAATGCGATTGACCGTAGTCTGATGTTCAATGGGGCAGACCTTTCTCTTGTGACGGATTTTTTAAAATCTCTCACGAACGTATTCTACCTTGGCAGCGGAGCCATAGCGCAGTTGATATCCGGCGTGTGTTTTATCGTTATTATTTGCATATTTGTCGGGATACGCGGTACATTTGACGACCACAAGCGTTTATTCTTAACCATGGTTTTGGTGTCTGCTGCTGTGTATGTCATACTCCTTACGGCAACACACGCGTATGTTGATCCAAAAACGATTCTTGAATTTCGACAGCTTGTTCCGTTCTTTTATTTGTTTTTTTTGCTATCTGTTCCTAGTATATACTGGGCATGGCGTGCTCTACGATCGGTTACTGTAGCTCGTATGATCGTAGTCATCGGCTTGGTATTTTTTGTCACACAGATTGCAGGATATATGATGTATTTCCCTGGATTCATGTCACTCCAGAAACGTTGGGTGAGGGAGTTTACGCTTATCCGTGAAGCAGTAATGAAAAATCGAGCACTGCTGCAGCAAAGTCCGATCGTGTACTCAAATGTTGCGGAAGGAGTATATTTTGCGACGGGGATGCGGACAACGTATATTCCTGCGCCGCCTAAGCGCGACGCTGACCCGAGGCTTCACAAAGAGTATGAGGAACAAATGACCGATCTGGTACATAATCTCGACAGAGGGGCAGTGATCATGCTCGTGGACCATTGGCATGACAGCAACTATTATGATCCCTATGATGACATCCGTGGGATCACTGGTTTGTCAACTGTGCATGAAGATTATACCGTGACAATTTTAAAAAAGGGTGTCTTACTGAACTTACCATGAAATTCGATATCCTATCGCTCTTTCCGCAAGCTTTGTCCGCATACTATGACGCGTCGATCCTCGGTCGCGCCCAAAAGAAGGGGATTATATCTATTGCGAACCATGATATCC
>JBBTUM010000142.1:0-1530 GCA_038063795.1 Patescibacteria group bacterium
CCCTTCTTTCTCCGGTAGGCGACTCGCTGAAGTTCGAACTGATAAGAAAACCTTTGTGCGTCTCAGCAATAGTGCGTATCTGCCGGACCGCGTCGTTCGAATTCTCGACTTCGATCTGAAGGTAGCCGGTTTGAATGACTTTCGCTTCTTCAGCGTTCGTCGTCCCAGCACCGTTCCCTGGGTACGGAGGCATGATGCCACTTGCCCTCTCCGCCATATCGTCGACGGCCATGTTCTTCGAAACGACACCATCGTATGATGGCACCGCGCCTCCCATCATGTTTTGGGGATACGTGCTACTGCTGCCAAGGCTTGCGACCGAACGCATCGGAACATACGCACCGGTCTGGATCAAGAAAACAAGGTACAGGCCGCCGATAGCGACGATGACGGCGACGACCTTGAACCATCGGGTTTTCCAGAACGTATTCATATGATTTCGTAAATGTTAATTAATATAAGTATAGCACACTCCCTCTCTGTTATCTCATACGATGGAAGCGCATAAAGGTAACGGACGATCGAATGACCGCCAATATACCTTTTATTCTTCATCATATTCACCCGAATGCACCGTCGCACGGGGCAGAACCGGGTTCATTTACTATTCATTTTATTTAGTGTAACCTGGGTGTGTTCATATGCGATCGAAAGAATTCAAAGAAAAAAAAGTCGCCATTCTCGGGTTCGGCGTCGAGGGCCGCGAGACGGTCGAATGGCTGCTCAAAAAAGGCGCGACCGTGCATGTCTTTGATGAAAAGGACGAGTCGGAGTTCGATACTGAATACATCTCTTTTTTGAAAAAAGACGGTGTTACGTTCACCTTTGGAGCATTCGGAGCGCTCGAACTTTTTGACATCATCGTAAGGTCCCCTGGCGTGCGGCCTGGCATCAAAACCCTGCACATCGCCAGCGACCTCGGGATCCCCATAACCACTGCGACCAGCATTTTTTTGAGCGAGGCACCTGGCATCACCGTCGGGATCACAGGCACGAAAGGCAAGGGCACGACATCGGCGCTCCTCTATCAGATGCTCAGAACGGCGGATAAGGATGCATATATCGGCGGCAACATCGGCGTACCAGCGCTCTCATTTTTGCATAAGTTAAAAAATGATTCTGTAAGTATTCTCGAACTTTCCAGCTTCCAGCTCTCCGACGTCGAGAGGAGCCCGCATATCGCCATGGTGCTCATGGTGACGCAGGATCACCTCGACTACCACGCGAGCAAAGATGAGTATGTCATGGCAAAGATGGGAATCACGAGACACCAAACTGAAAAGGACATCACCATATACAATGCAGAGTACCCTGCGTCAGTTGCCATTGCCGATCGTTCCCATGGGACAAGGTACGCGGTGAGCATTAAGGGAAAAGAAGGCATGAGTTGCTACCTTGAGGGCGAGACGGTGATGCTCGCTCTGAACGGCAAAGCAATCCCCGTTATAAAAACCTCAGAGATCCTTCTGCCCGGAAGGCACAACCTCGAGAACGTCTGCGCCGCTGTTCTCACGGCTGCATTACTGAACA
>JBBTUM010000143.1:0-4962 GCA_038063795.1 Patescibacteria group bacterium
GACGGCGTCCCCTCCACGACGACTGATACGAGCTCCGTTCCTATCGGTGAGACGATCTACTCAGTGTACGGAGACCTCTCCGCAGACTGGACGGCGAATGACACCATTCAGCTGAGCGTCTTCCCTGAAGCTATGACGCTGAAGGGCGACATCACCGGCAATACCATCACTCCTGAGCCGGCTGGTGCGATCACGTCTACGTCTATGACGATCAAGGCTGCCACACTCGCGCTCTCACTCGGCTCATCTCCGGCCGCTGGAACGGTCGTTTCTGGGTCGCAGGACTTCGAGTTCGGACAGCTCGTGATGGACGCGACGAACTCCGGTAGCGACATCCGCGTTACGCAGTTTCCGGTCAATGTCCTGACAACCGACGGATCGGCACCGAGCGACGTGTCGGGCATCCAGATCTTCGACGGCGCGACGCAGATCCCTGTGTCGTCCAGCTCGCAGACCTGTTCTGGAACGACCTGTTCCACGATTGTGTCGAACGCGACCACGACCTTGACGATCGCCTCAGGTAATCTCACGATTCCGAAGGGCACATCAAAGACCGTGAGAATCGTTGGCGATGTCGGAACCGCGACCACGACAGGGAGCTTCCAGTTCAACCTTGGCGGCACTGGCTTCACTCTTATTGATGCCCAGGGCCAGAGTGCGACGGCGACCTACACTGCTGCAGCAAGTGCTGCACAGACGATCGCCGGCGGCGGTACGCTCGTGATCTCGGCGGCGCAGGACCCTGCGGCTGCCCTGCTTGTCGGCGGTACGACGGTCAATGTCTTCCAGTTCGACCTGCAGGCGAAGAATGAGGCGATGAAGATCAATAGCGTCGCCTTACTCATCGGCGGTCCGGACGGAGGCGATGTAGGTGACAAGGATGAGGTCGAAGAGCTGCAGCTGTGGGAGTCAGGCGGTTCGTCAGCTCTCGGTACGCTTATCGTGAGCGCGAATGCCTCGACGATCACCCCGGCAACTCCGATCAACCTGAACCTTGGACAGAGCAAGACCTTCATCGTTAAGGCGAAGGTAAAAGATCCTCACCTGACGTCCGTCGCGACTTCAGGCGAAGGCTTCGATATCACGATGACCCACGTTGATGTCGACGGTCAGGCCGTCGGATCCACGACGGTTACCTTGAGCGGCAATAGCTCCGTCTCGAAGAGCTTCCACGTCTACGACAGCGTTCCTGTCGTAGCCCTCGGGAGCATCACTGCGGATCAGATCATTAGTTCTGCTTCTGTCGTTGATCTCTTCAAGTTCAGCGTGACGGCGAACAGCGCTGGCCCTGTCGGTCTGTTCAAGTTCACGTTCGGCGTATCAACCAGCAGTGCCGTTGTCCTCAGTACGACGGGGTATACCCTGTACGAGAATAACAGTTCGGGTTCGCTCGGAACACTGTTGTCGGATACGACCGACATGAGAGTCGTGATAAACACCGCCAGCGATGGTCACATCGTTGAGGCTCGTTTTGACCCGAATAACGACAGTGCAAACGCCATGGATAGCTTTAATTATGGCGAGCATCTCATCATCAACGGTGGAGCGGCGAAGTACTTCACACTGCAGGGCACGTTGACTGCCAACAGTGCGACTGCCAACGACGATAGCATCTCGACGGTTCTCGGGGGCGATGAGGCATTCGCAGCGACAGCCCAGGAGAACGCCGGAGCGATCGACGGTGATGACGCAGCAGATGACTTCATCTGGTCGGATCTGAACTTCTCAACGTCGTACACGGCGTTGACAGCGACCACGATCGTTGGTTGGTTTAACGGATACCGCGTGTCAGGGTTGAATAACAACTCAACGACAGCGCAGATCCAGACCGACTAACCGTTCGTCGTTTCCACGCTATCCGGTCTGACAACGGATAGCTACGTACACCATCCCCCCTTCCGTGGCTTAAGACGCGGGAGGGGGGCGGTGTTTATCTATATTTTCCATGATGCACTACGACTGGACGGAGACCCCATAATGCGATATAGTAGGTGACAAGAAAGATGGCTGTCATGTCTCGTTTCAAAAAAATATTCATCGTCGCTGCTGTTTTTTTTATTGCGATCGCGGCGCTGTGGCTCTACTCATCACGGAAGCCGGACGTGACGAACGGAGGCGTACTTGATCCGAGCGCGATAGCGGGCAGGTTCAGGGCGCTCGAGATACGAAAGGAAGGGCTGACCGATGAACAGAAGACCGAGTATAACGATCTCTTCCTGACGGCTCGCAACCAGCTCGACGAAGCCGTGCAGTCGATCCAGAGAGAGGGGGAGAGCGTCCTGCCATTGTTGTACTGGCCCCTTATCGGATTGGGCAATATTTACCGTGATACAGGAAATCTTGACACGGCAGAAGAAGCGTACCTGATCGCGCACGAGGTAGCACCTGACGCCTTCGTCCCCTTGAGCAACCTCGGTGATCTGTATTTCAGATATTTGAACGATTACAAGCGTGCTGAGGAATATTATCTCCAGGCAGTCGTGTTCACGGACCTGGGGGAGGTCTATGCGGAGACCTTCTACCAGGAGCTCTATGAGCTGTACCGCTTCCATTTGAAAGATACGTCAAAGGCCGAGGATATTCTCATCCAGGGGGTCAAGCAGTATCCACAAGCATACGGCATACTCACGACGCTGGCGCGGTACTACCTAGACACCGGCGATCTGGACAACGCGCGGTCCCGCTATCATGAGCTTCTGGTGAAAAAACCTGACAGCGAGGTCGCGAAAAAAGCATTGGCAGAACTCGGGCAATGAAACGCTTCTATCTCATCGATGAACGCATTCTCATACGCGTTGTCCAGACGCTCGCTGGGTTGACGTTCTTGGTGCCGCTCATCACCTCATCGGGATTCTATTTTCCCTTCATCGTCCCGAGGAACGTGGTTTTCAGAGTGCTCGTTGCGCTCATGGTTTTCGTGTACGCGGTGCTCGTTGCCCAGAACCGTTCGTTCCTGCCGAAACGTCATATTGTTTGGCTACTCTTACTGGCGTTCGTCGCATCGTTCACGGTCGCTAGTGTCTTCGGCAATGGTTTTCAGTGGAGCTTCTGGAGCAATTTCGAGCGCATGGATGGGCTCATCACGCTGTATCATCTGTTCGCGTTCTTGATGATAGTGTACTCGACCTTCCGTTCTCGAGACTATTTTCATGAGCTGCTTCAGGTCAGCTTCGTCATCGCGATCGTCGTTTCGCTCGTTGGCATAAGCCAGCTCGTGGGCGTGAATCTTCTCCTGGCATCTTCAGGAGGTGCGCGTATCAGCGCGACGCTGGGCAACGCCACGTACCTCGCTGCCTATCTTCTGATCCACCTTTTCATCGGGGCGTTCCTGCTGCTGAACAGGCGAGAGGGCGTGAAGGACGACGTGATGCGCTATGCGCTCATTGCATTTGATCTCACCGTGACAGCGTTCCATGTCATGTTCAGTGCTGGCGACGGTCGAGTCGGTATGTGGTCGCAGATATTTTCGCATCCGTTCCTGTGGGGGTATATCGTCGCGTTGCACCTTGCGGCGTTCGTGCCCGTGATCATGCGAAGGATGCCCGACACAGTCGTAGTGCACGACGCGCGTGGCGTACCCGCGCCTACACGCGGTATACGTGAATTCGTTGGGAAGCTCTGCGATGCGTTCCTGTACGGATTGCCACTTGTGGTATTCATATTTCTGATCGGCACGACACAGACGCGGGGAGCGCTCGTGGGGCTCGCAATGGGCATCATAGCTATGTCGATCATGCTTCTCGTGCGGAAGGGAGAGCGCAGAGCCGTCAGGATCGCGAGCTGCCTCATCATCCTCTCGATCATCGGAAGCGGAGCCCTTATTATTTCGAACAGGGACAATGCCTTCATCCAGCGTGTGGATATTTTGAGCAAGATCGCTTCGATCTCGCGGAGTGATGGCACGGTCCAGACGCGTCTCGTGTCGTGGGAAGCGGGCCTCAAGGGTTTTCTCGATCGGCCGCTATTCGGCTGGGGGCTTGAGCAGTACCAGGTGATTTTCAATAAATATTTTCCGGTCGTGATCTATACTGACGAAGGCACTCCGTTGTGGTTCGACCGTCCGCACAATTTGCTCGTTCAGTACCTAGCCGAAGGGGGAGTGATCACCGTCATCACGTATCTCGCGTTCCTCGTGGTCTTCGTCCTTCTGATGATCCGCCACCAGAAACAGAAGTACACTGATGTGCTGTTTGTCGGCCTCATCGTCGCCTATTTGGGACAAAATCTTTTCGTCTTCGACAGCATCAATAGTTATGTCCCATTTTATCTCATGCTTGCGATGATGCTACATCTTCTTGTACGCGAAGGCGATCCGCATGGAGCAGCGTCACCGCAGGGACAGCAGGGCGCGTTGATCAGTTCTCGTGGCTGGGCCGTTGTCGGCATCACCGGCGTCGTGATGGCTGCCTTGATCTGGGGAGGCAGTGTGCGAGCGGCGCAGACCAACAGCGCTTTCGTCGAAAAATACTCTTTGTTGACCACGCAGACCGCTCCGCAGGAGATACGCCGAACACTTGACGACATTTTCACGGTCATTGATGCCGGACCTTTTCTCGGGCGGGCGGAGCTTCTCGGTGTCGTCTCTGAGCACGTCGTGAGTCTCCTGCAGCGTCGCACGGTATCTGACACCGTTATGGTATCCATCGTGAGCGACCTCGATATCCGATTTAATAACCTACCGCGGTCGATCCGGAGCGATGCACGGGTTGACCTCTTCCAGATGAACATGCTTCTGAATGCCGCCTACCTCGACACAAAGTACGCCACTGAGGTTCTCACCTTGGGTGCTGAGATAACCCCTTTGAGCCCTACGCGGCCTCAGATCTATTACATACTGGGCCGCGCGCTCATGATACTGGGTCGCTACGATGAGGGGATTGAGACCTTCCAGAAAGCTGTTGCGCTTGCGCCACATATCTTTGACGCGCAGTGGAACCTATTCGTTGCGTATCTGACGCTTCC
>JBBTUM010000143.1:5062-8321 GCA_038063795.1 Patescibacteria group bacterium
CGCCACATATCTTTGACGCGCAGTGGAACCTATTCGTTGCGTATCTGACGCTTCCAGATGACCAAGGCATTGTCGGTGCTGAAGCGGTGTTTGCCAAACTGAAGGAGATAAAGGTATTCAACATTGACGATTACGCTCGGGTCGCGAGTATTTACGCGCAGACAAAACATTATATCCAGGCGGAGGGCATCTTACGGGAAGTGATTAGCGTGTACGCGGATGCCGAGCCCGATCTCCGCGCTGATCTGTACCTTGGTTTGGCACGCCTCTACGCGATCCAGGACAAGAAGAATGAAGCACTCGAGGCGCTGAAGACCTTCGACGAGCTTGTTTCGCCTGAACGGAGGTCCCTTGGTGATCCGATCCGGAAGCAGTTTGCCGAGTGATCTTATCGTCCGTAGAATCGGAGATACACCCGCTCAGTTTTTTCGAGCATAGATTCGATCGTGAACGATGTGAGAATTTTTTTTCGCAGCGCTCGCGCCAGACGAGCTCGCCGTTCCGCATCGTGCGCGAGAGATGTGATTGAAGCGGATAGTCCGGATAGGTTCTCGGGGTCGATCAAGATCCCCTCAACGCCATCCGTAATGATCTCCGGTATACCGCCGACGCGTGTCGCTACAACAGGCAGCTCAGCAAGTCCTGCTTCGAGCAGGACAAAGGGCAGGCCTTCCTTTACAGAGGAGAGCACGAGCATATCAAACGCTTTCAGATAGCGTGCCGCATTGGGTACCGCACCGCAGAGGCGGACCCGGTCACTGAGACTGTGTTCCTGTATCGATTGTTCGATATGCTGGCGTTCTGGACCCTCACCGATAATGATAAGTTGCGTCTGCGGTTGCGTGCGAACGACCTCAGCGAATGCATCAATGAGTCCGTCATATCCTTTGGTGGGGTAGAGCGAACCGACGGCACCGACCGTGAACTGTCCTTCTGCGACACCGAGCTTCTGCCTTGCCTCCTCGCGGCTGTAGAAATTCACCTCATCGGCAGCGATCCCTGAATGAATGACCACCATTCGTGGCTCCGGTGCGATGCGATTCGCCAGGCCCTGATCCTTGTCATACTGCGAAACGGTAATGAGAGCTCCTTTCCAGCCCGCCGTCACCTTCTCGATCATGATGTACATTTTCTTGCGCCAGGCGGGCAGAGGTTCATTGAAGACAAATCCGTGGACCGTGTAGATCACCCGTATCGCGGTATGCAGCGGGTCGAGGTTGTAGAGCCAGGCTGCGCAGGAGCCGAGTGCGCCTGCCATCGAGCTGTTGACATGCAGAAAATCAGGGCGCTCCTTGACCAAGAGTTTCCTCATTTCGACTATCGCGTCGAACGCCTTGACCAGCGATATGTCACGGATGAGGTGATCGAGCACGATGGTCGTGATGCCGAGACGCTTTGCTTCATCGAAAAAGAGGGGATCCTGGTTGTTTTTTTCGCCAACGGCTATGATGACCGTGTTGCGAGCCGCAAAGTGCTCCGCGAGCCGCAAGACATATCGTTGCGCACCTCCGTATTTGCTCTGGGTCACCAAAAAGAGGATCTTCTTCTTTTCGAGACGGGTATTTCCGAGGTTGTTTTCTGGGGCCATATTTGTTAAGATTTTATAGTATCATTAGTAAAAAAACAAGCGAAACTATGCAGGAAGCCGCGAGACCGTCTCGAGAAATTTCTGTACTGATGCTAAGCCTCGATCGAGGTCTGCTTGGATCTTCAGGCGACGGCGGCGATGTCCGCGAGCGGCATATGCGGTATGCAGAGCAGGTCCGTTCGCTCGATATCGTCGTTTTCGGCGGCGAACGTGGGATGACGAAACAGTTGTCCGACAAGCTTACCATTCATGCGACGGGCGGGCGGGGGCTCGGCATGATCTTCGCGGCGCGGCGACTGGTGCGATCGGTCCTCGGTGCAAAGCAGATGCATCTTATTGTCGCGCAGGACCCGCATGTCGCCGGGTGGGTCGGGCTATGGGCGAAGAAACGATTTCACCTTCCGCTCCTTGTCCACCTTCATGGGGATTTTTTGAAGAATAGGCACTGGCGAAATGAGCGATGGTTCCACCTGATATTCGCCGTACTTCAGCCCCACATTTTGCGTCAAGCAGATGGCGTCAGGGCTGTCTCGACGGCCATTCAGGAAAAATTGGTCTCTCTCGGCATCCCTCGGGGGAAAGTGACGCTCATCAGCACTCCGGTCGATGAGGCGGTATTTCTCACGAGCGACGAAAAACAACAGGTGCGGATCGAGGAGTTGCGTTACAAATACGCCGGGAAGTTTATCGCTCTCTTTGTCGGCAGACTTGAGTCGGCGAAGAATATCTTTTTTATGATCGATGTTCTCGAGCGGCTTCGGCGGAAGAAAAAGGAGATCGTACTGCTCATGATAGGCGAGGGAAGCCTGAGGGAGCAGATCAAGGTGGCAATCAAAAATCGCAGGCTCGAGGGTGACGTGCATATGCTCGGTCCAAAGGATCACGCGGAGCTCGGGGTGTACTACCGTCTTGCGCACGCCGTGCTGCTCCTCTCGACGAACGAAAGCTTTGGGAAAGTGATCATCGAAGCCGGGTTGTGCGGGACGCCCACACTCGCCTCGCAGACCGCTGGTGCCGCCTATATCATCGAGGATGGCAAGACGGGCTTTATCGTGTCGGTGAATGATCTGGACGCGACCGTTGATGTGCTGGATGAAATGATCGATTATCCTGAAGGTGTCAAACTGCTCGGCATGAACGCGCGGGAAGTTTATAAGGCGCGATACACCTCAGAGCGCTCTGTCCAAAAGATCGTCGAGCTCTGGGCATCACTCGCACGCGCATGAAGCTCCTTATCATTACGCGCAAGGTCGATCGTACCGACAGCCGTATGGGTTTTTTCGTCGAATGGATCGAGCACTTCGCACGGCAGCTACAAGAGGTGATCGTGATACCGTGGCAGCATGGCAACGCCGAGGGATTGCCATCGAATGTGCGTCTTTTAGAGTTGAGCGGCTCGAGAGTGCGTCGTTTTCGACAGCTTCGTGCGTATGTGCGTGAGAATCTCGGCGGCGTTGACGGGATTTTTTGCCACATGAACCCTGAGTACACCATCATGGTCGCATCGCTCGCGCGTCGCTCACACACAAGGTTGGTCGCGTGGTATACCCACCGCGCGGTCACCCTGAGGCGGCGGCTCATGGAGATCTCGGCAGACCGCATCGTGACGGCCTCTGCGGAAAGCTTTCGAAGAGCTTTGTCCCCTCGGAAAGTCGTCGTCACCGGTCACGG
>JBBTUM010000144.1:0-4811 GCA_038063795.1 Patescibacteria group bacterium
GCTGGGTCGACAGGTCGTAGAGCATCAAGCCATACGCGTCCGCATACGCGATCCGTCCTGTTGCGGCATGCAATGCAATGTTAGCGCCGATCCTTTCACCAGGAGTATATGAAAACAATTCTTCTGTCTTGCCTGTCTGAACGTCCTGGCGGATCGCAGTGACCTTGCCCGACGTGTCATTCTCGCTCCCCTGCTGCTGATAGGCATAGACGTAGTAGTCGACCGGCAGATCACTCGATGTTACCAGTTCTTTTTTATAGATGTCCGGTACAGCGACCAAGATATCATGCGCGACGAGATGCAATAAGCTCGGCAACTCTGCAATATCTTCTGTGATGTCTGTTATCGGATTCGCTGAAATGTCGAGGGTCTTCAACAGAGTGAGCTTCGACACGTCAAAGTTGAACGCTGATAGCATATTCTCTGAGAGCTCCAATGTTTCCAGGTTCGATAGCTTGCTCATTGACGCCGGAAGGGTGTCCAGCTTCGTCCGGCGTATGCTGAGCTTTCGCAGGTTCGCAAGATCGCCGATGCTCTCCGGCAACCAAGATATCGGCGCCCGCACCGGTAAATTCTCATCTCTCCTCATAGACCACCCGTGCTCCGGATAGAATTGGTAGCTCTCCCCGTCGGTCTTTCCCTCAGCGGTGACCATATAGGAACTCTGCGGGACGCTGTAGATGACAAGCTCCTCAAGATTTTTTAACTGCCCGATGTCTTGCGGCAGATCAAAGAATCTCGAGCTGCCGATATGTACTGTCTTGAGATCTTGCAGTTGCGTTATGGATGCTGGTAACCGCTCAAAGTCGATCATCTGTATGGAAAGGTACTTCAGTTTCGTGAGTTCGCCGAGGTCATCAGGCATTTTGTAATTACGTCCTCCGGCGATGGTGAGTTCTTCAAGGTTCTTAAGCCTGGGAAGTTGGGTCAAAAAGTCGCGGTGATCGCCTTGTCTCAGGTTCAGTAGCCGCAGTCGCGAAAGGTTCGCCAGCTCAGGCGGCGTCCTCGTCGTATCTTTCGGTGAAAGATAGATGAGCTCCTCAAGGTTGCGCAACTTCGTGATCGATAACGGGAACTCGTTCATGTCGTCTCCGGAGATATAGAGACGTTTCAATTTCTTCAACTTGCCGAGGGCGGCATCGATCCGTTTTAAGCTGTCGTGCGCGATATTCAGTTCCTCGAGCCGTTGGAGAGATGCGATCTCGGCTGGCACTTCCTGCAGGTTCGTTCCGTTCGCGTTGAGCGTTCGCAGATTGCTCAGCGTAAAGATCCAGGCAGGAAGATTATTATGCTTCCCGTCCAGATCGACATGACACACGAGGCTTCTATCTGGCGGAAGCGACTCCTCGGCCCTATAGACCTCGTCGTTGCAGGGCGGCTCCTGATACGCCAGTCGAACAAATCCAAAGGCCGCTACCGCAATCACAAGCGACGCGATAATGACGTTTCGATCCATCCGGGCCATATAGGATAATTACCGTTTAGCGATTCATTCCACCTACTCAATGCTATCGACGGGGATCTTCCTCAGATCCGTGTTCGTTATCCCGAGACTGAGGAACCGCATGATCTGATACGCCGCATCGCCGTCCTTCATGTAATATCGCAAACCGTCCACCGGACTCACATACCACGCCTCTCCTTTTGATTCCACCTGCAGCAATATCTTTCCCTTGAGCCGGTCGGAAAGTGCACCGCTCTGCTGCATCCCGCCGGCCCCCAATGGATTTGTTCGATTCGTCAGAACCTCTGCTCCATCAGTGGCGCCGTCACGGTCAGAATCGGGATTATCTAGACCGGTACCGAGAGCTTCCTCGAGCTTATCAGCCAGGCCGTCACCATCAGTGTCTGCATCGGCAAAACGGTCTTCGACACCGATCGGGATCTTTGACAGGTCGGCATTCGTGATACCAAGACCAAACTTCCGCAGCGCTTCATACGCCGTTCGACCGTCCCTGAGATAATATTTGCTGCGTGATGACGGATCCAGATACCACGCCTCGCCGTGCTCTTCCACTTGCAGCAAGATACGCCCCGCCAACCTTGAGATCATTCCTTCATCAGGAGTGCTTACAAGCTCTTGCTCTGCATGTACCCATGTCTCCACGGGATCATCAATTGATGTAGGCAGCAACAGGTTCGGGTCATTTTCTCTAAGCTGTGCGTACGCCTGCTCTCTTGTAAGCCCCGCGTCAATGACGATCACTTTACGAACAACTTCTTGCGCAGCATTGCCCGCTCTATCTTTCGCATTGTACCTCACATAATATGTCCCCGGGACAGACGTGTCGACTATACCACTGTGTAGCGATAAGGTTGTATTGGTCCAGCCACTAGCCTCTCGTGTGAACGTAGCGTCAAAAGTGCCGAGCAGCTTCCCGCCAATATTTTTTTTAAAAATGATGCCCTTAATATGCACCCCATCAACGAGGTATTCAAACCAATACTCGGTCTCACCATTGATCTCTAGTCTGCCAAAATCAAATGGGAGATTGTTATTGAATGCATTCGGAACCAAGTAATAATCGGCGCCTTGCGGGAAGCCGCCTTCCTGACCACCCACCTTGACCCATGACCAGGATGTTTCCTGCCCCTCATTAAAAAAACCGGCGATATAATATTCCCCCGTGAAGGATGTATCTATGAGATCGCCAGTTATCTCAAGGTTCCATGAACTACTGACGTCTATTGCATCCTCTGCAGCAGCACCGAGCTCCTCATATACTTCTCCCTGCAAATACTGCACTGTCGCATCTCCTACCAACGTGATCACCGGCGGTGTGGTATCAACGCTCTGCGCCAGCATACGAGACGGTATCGACAAAGAGCCTCCAAGAGCTAAGGCACCTATGCTCAGGAAAATAGCAATTTTCTTCATATAATTGTAGATGACTCTATGATACCTCGTCCCTCGTTTTTTTGACAATCAAGCTCGCGATAAAGAACCGCCGGATATTTCCTTCCATATCAGGTCCCTCACGCTCCCTCTCCTCCCGGTACAACTCCGGCCACGTCGGAAACGCGACCGCAAGCTCCTCAAGTGAATAGAGAGACTTCCTGGGATGATCGAACGGCGGGCGAGGCTCCTCATAAAAGGTCTGAATGCCGACAACGCCCCCGGCACGCACATGATCCTGCAACCAGGGGACAAGAGAGTCGAGGACCCACTGCTTGTCCAAAAATTGTATGATATTCCTCAAAAAGATCTCGTCGTACTGCTCGTCCTTCGTCTCCGCTATAAAATCCTGAACGCTCATTTTTTTTGGAACGATAGCATCATCCAGGTCGTCCGGCATCCGAACATCGACCGCCGTAACCCTTGCTCCCCGGTCCGCAAACATCTGACTGAACTCGCCTGACCCGGTCCCGAGATCGAGTACCGTATCGCCACGCCGAATCTGTTCCAAAAAAACTTTCGTGAATTCTCCGATTGCCATGATGCTATAGTACCACGTCTAAAAATCGAGGAGAAAGTTAGGTGGGGCATCACGTGACACCCCACCCTCCGTAGAAAGACTCTTACGCCTTACCGACAGCTCGACCCGCAGCTTGTGCCGCAACCGATGCCGCTGCACCCACCACCGCTGCATCCGCTTCCGCAGCTCGAGCAATCGCCGTCCTGGTGCAGGTGATCGGGCCAGATGGCCGCGGGCGGCTCGCCGAAGTGCGAGCGATACCGCTCCAGGAACCGCCGGTAATCCTGCAGCACTGACCCGAGGTCTGCGCCGTCGATGAACGGCTCGTGATGGATGAACTGCCTGCCGAGCGACGTGCAGAACTGCTGGTAGTCCTTCGTGAACAAGAGAAAGGTGTGCCAGAGCTCATCGATTGTTCGGAGCATCGGCCACCGCTCCTCGGGATAGTTCGCACAGAGGAAGAGGTACCTCTTGAGCTCCTGCTCATGAAGATCAACCGTCGCCTGATCGACTTCCTGCTCGCCGCGATACCGCTGCAGCACCTGCGTCATTGGAAACGAACGCGCCGTGTCCCAGCTTGCTACTGCCTGTTGCATGGTCGTCCTCCCGGACAAAATGCACTTGTGGTCGCTTTTGGCCACACGTGCGGGTTTAAAAGAACGTAACAGAACCAATCGACAGCTGCTGCAAAGACTGGAAGTCGTTAAGATAAAAGATGCGGAGCGTTCTGTATTTGGAGTACTTGCCTTCCATTTCCTTGGCCCATGGCATCGAAATACCGTCAACCACCGCCATTCAATTTTCGACCTGTTATCTGTAATACAGTCTTCCAATTCCGATGCTCATTGTCGTAAAACTTAAAAACCCTTGTCTCTACATTCCGGAAATCCTTGAAAAGTACTCTCGCCACTCCTCTAGCGAGTCCCTTTGATCGGAAGACCTTGTCAGTGTTATGAAAGGTGTGCACAAAAAACAACCCACCCTTTTTTAGATTCGAAGACACGGTCCCGACAAAAACATCCTTATTTTCTATTAACTGCAACACATAGTTTGAATAAACCAAATCTCGTTCACCGTTATAATATGGTTTTTCTAAATCTGTACCCTCCTTTTTATCGACACCGTCGACTTTCCAGCCCAAATGTCGCAAACCAGCCATATCAAAACCAAGCCCACATCCGAGGTCGAGAGCTGTGCCTTTAGGTAAATTCTTGACGAATTCGTATAAATACTGATTCATATTGGTTGTGGAGTAGGAGCGAAGTTTTCACATCGCTCCCACCTTTTTATTCAGTGGGTTGAGCCCGCATTGCCGCAGTATCCCCCCTGGCCGCAAATCGCCCTCCCCCACCACTTCGGGTCCGCCTCACCGTACAGCTCGATGAAACGCTTCAC
>JBBTUM010000145.1:0-1044 GCA_038063795.1 Patescibacteria group bacterium
ATAGCAGAGAAGAAGATGCCCGACCTGAATGCTCGTGATATTGATGCGGCAATGCGCATCATCGAGGGTACGGCGCGGCAGATGGGACTGACCGTCACGGAGTAATTAATAAGCGTGGGACCCAGCACCACTTTTACGCATAACGAGGCATAGCACTATCAGCGTTTTGAGTCGACGAATAATGTCATACCTCGAGCGTTGTGTGTAAAAGTGGTGCTGGGGCTTGTACCACACAACTGATAACGTCATGAAACTTGGTAAACGTCTGAAGGAGGCGAGTACAAAGATCGACCGCAGTAAGAGCTATCCCCTGGCAGAGGCGGTCGCTCTCGCGCAGGAGACATCGAAGGTGAAGTTCGATGCGAGCCTGGAGCTGCATATGAACCTGAATATCGATGCGAAGAAGGGCGATCAGCTCGTCCGGGCAACGGTTGCCTTGCCCTACGGCACCGGCAAGGTGCTGCGCATCGCCGCATTCGTTCCGGAAGATCAGATAAAGGAAGCGCAGGCTGCCGGAGCAGATATCGTCGGAAGCCAGGAGTTGATAGAAGAGATAAAAAAGACGAACAAATGCGATTTCGATATCGCCGTAGCGACGCCGGACATGATGAAGAACCTTGCTCCGATCGCGCGCATCTTGGGGCAGAAGGGCCTCATGCCGAATCCGAAGACCGGAACAATAGCGCTAGAGGTGACGAAGCTCATCCAGGCGCTGAAAAAGGGTAAGATCTCGTACAAGAATGATGGCGGCGGGACGATCCATGTCGCTTTCGGCAAGGTGTCCTTCCCACTGGATCAGCTGATAGCGAATGCCGAAGCGCTTGTTGATTCGATCCGCAAGGCGAAACCCCAATCGGTGAAAGGTACCTTTGTCAGGAGCGTCTTCATCTCAAGCTCGATGGGACCTTCTATCCGGGCTGCTATCTAGCGATATAAACGCTTTTTCATAGTAATTCTTCAGACGGCCCCGCGATACCGCGGGGCCGCTTTGCGTCTGCATTTGCCTACTACGGCTCCAATCTGTTAAAATTGTCGTGCTTAATC
>JBBTUM010000146.1:0-9955 GCA_038063795.1 Patescibacteria group bacterium
AGGTGCGGGGCTCTGAGCCCCCGCCGTTGTATTCGTGTTGCCACTGCCGGTCCCTCCGGTCTGCGGGGCTGAAGTGTTTGTATTACCGCTGCCGCCTGAAGTGCCGGATGAGGGCGCGGCTGTATTCGTATTACTGTTCGTCGTATTTGCCGTCGATCCGCTCGCGAGTCTACATTGCCCGGTATCAAAACGGCACACCGACGTGCATACGACGGTCCCGTCGGTAAACCCAAAGCTCGAGCAGGCGCGTCCGCCGAGGTCTTTACCATCGCAGTTCTCAGTGCCCTCGATTATGTTATTGCCGCACACGGGCAGCACGGTCGGTCCCGTCGTCGTGTTCGTGACGCAGTCAGAAGTATCGAATGTACACTGGCCACTGCATCTGAGAGTGCCGTCGGTAAAACCGAATGTCTGACAAGACGCGCCCCCAAAATCAACATTATCGCACTGTTCCCCCGTGTTCTGTATTCCGTTCCCGCACTGAGACGTTGTTGTGCTCGTGCCGCCGCTTGAGGTGCCTGTACTGCTCGATGAGCCGGATGTCTCGACAAGGCATTGATTCGAGCAGCCATCGCCGTTTATGGTATTGCCATCATCACAGGTCTCGTTCGGGTCGAGCTTGCCATCGCCACAGAAGCTCGTGATAGTGGTGCCGCCCGAACCTCCAGAAATTTGGCCCTGTACTTGCACGGCGATGACCAAAAAACCAGTGCATATAACAAGGACGCTCAAGAAGATGAACGCCACGGTATCGCTTATTGTCGAGAGATGTTTCACGGATACTATTATAACATGTTCGAACGTAGTATGCATGTGCGGTGTTCATGCGTCGGTGCTGCCCAATGCCAAAAAGAAACCGGCCATCACCCTGTGGGTGGTGGCCGGCATGACTCAACCTTCTGGCCGGACGTAGTCCTTGATGCTGGTCGGGTAGTCTCCGTTCCAGCAGGCATAGCACCAGTTCTGTGGATCCGGGAAGGCGCTTCTGAGGCCGTCCAGCGAGAGGTAGTGCAGTACCTCGTCCTCGCGGAGACCGATGCTTCGTTTGATCGCTTCGATATCGCCGGCGAGATCGGCGGCGATGAGGCGCTCCTTGATGTCGACCCCGTAGTAGCATGGGTGTTGAATGGGTGGCGCGGTGATCAGCACGATGATCTTCTTCGGTTCACAGCCCCGTATCATGCCGACGAGCTGTCGTATCGTCGTACTTCTAACGATCGAGTCGTCGACGAGCACGATGACCTTTCCGCGGATCAGCTCTGAGACGGGATTGAACTTTTCCCGGACCGCGCTGTCGCGAGCCGTCTGCGTGTGCTCGATGAACGTGCGCCCGATGTAGTGGCTTCGGACAAGCGCGAACTCCATCGGTATGCCGGTGACGCGGGAAAGCGCTAGTGCTGCCACGTTCCCGGAGTCGGGTACCGGACAGATGAAGTCTGTTTCGCTGAGGTCAATCTCCTTCGCGAGTGCGGTAGCAAGTCGTTTCCTCGTATCGGTCGCGAGGAGACCGAAGCCGACGCTGTCGGGTCTCAGGAAATAGACGTGCTCGAATGCGCAGTGCGCCAGTTTCCGATCTTCCTGTCGGTCCTCATGCGTGATGATTGTGCCATTCGCGAGCTCGAGAATGGTGTCGCGAGATACCTCTGCGCGACGGTAGCGTTTTCCCTCGAAGGCAGGATAGTCCGCGGTCATGATGTCGATCGCAGAGGTTTCCGAAGCGAAGAGGATCGCGCCGTCCGGAGCGACGGCGTAGGAGAACGGTCTGTTCTCGATGGGGTCCCGGAAGAGGAACATCCGGTCACGCGTCATGAGGACGCCAGAGTACGTTCCGACGAGCTGACGTTTTGCCTCTCGGATCGCACGCGCCATGTCACCGCATTCGCGGTAGCGATGGGCGATCAGTTTCACGATGATTTCGGCATCGTTCGCGCTATAGAACGTGGCTCCTCGTCCTCTGAGCTCCTTCCGCAGTGGTGAACAGTTTAGGATATCGCCGTTGCTGGCGAAGAAGATGTCGCCGTCGGCAGTCGTTGCCCGATGGGGCTGGGCGTTATTGAGTTCGCTGGCGCCCTGGGTGGAATAGCGGAGGTGTCCGAAGGCCATATGGCCCATGAGCGTGCTCATCACGCCCTCGGTGAGTACTTGGCGTACATGCCCGGGCGCCCTGAAGGGAGCGCGTTCGGGGTAGAAGTTGTGTCCGTCCGAGGAGACGATACCGACCCATTCCTGGGCGCGATGCTGGACATTGAGCATGCCGAGACGGGTGATGGTTGCCGCTGCTGGGGTGTTGTAGCAGCCGACGATAGCACACATGGGGTTTCCCCTCCTTGTTTTCGTGGCGTTTGTTAATGTTCGAAAAGCTGATTGAAGGGTGCTATGGTAGGGCTGTAAAGCGGAATCGTGGATTTACGCTATCATTAGCCAAATTTGTATTGACATTTTCGGTTTTTTGTGATAGAATGGGTTTATAAGTGGCAAAAATTGGCCAAAAAACAAAAATAAAAAATATGGATAACGCGTACTTCAAGAAGCTTTTGTACACTTGTACGATGCTTTCTTTTTTTCTCTCACTTTCTGCCCTGGCGCTGCAAAAGAGCGAGGGAATTTTCATCGGCTCATTTGAACCGCCGATACCTAAGGGATCACATTTTGTACGCGTCATTCCGAAGCGGACAATAAAAGTCGCCGGCTATGAGGTGAATGCAGTGCTACTTCCACAGTATATTACGGATGAGGACCCTGTGCTGGGCGGGCCAGGCGGCGGAGGAACAGGATCAGGAACACAAACAGCAACATCATCAATTACAGTGCTCTCCCCCAATGGAGGTGAATCATGGGAAGCTGGAAGTACGCACTTGATCACTTGGTCGAGCGTTGACCTTCCCAGCAATTTTGGCGGGGTGTTAAAGTTGTCTCTCTACCGTGATAATGCTGCACTACTCTCGATGGATGCAACTATTACCGGTAACCCAGGGTCCTACAGCCTCACGCTCAAGGATAGCTTAACCCCTGCAAGTGATTACCGCATTCGACTCATGACGTGCTGGGAAACGACACCTCCTGACTCACCTGGATATAGGTGCGATAGCACTCGTCAGTACTACGCAACAGACGTAAGCGATGGGTTTTTCACCATTACTGCTCCATCACAAAATAGAACTGTCGCTGTTGTATCTCCCAATGGTGGAGAGGCATACGTGCAAGGCAGCTCTATAGCAGTGTCGTGGTCTGGGGCCAGAAACTGGGTGATTGTCGGTTTGGTAGAAGGGCACGCTACCTCCACTACAATTCCTAGCACTAACTCAAGCCTGCCCCTTTTGGGTTGGATCAAACAATCAAATGATGCATCCGGATCCGTCACATGGGACGGAAAACAAGTTTGTGATCTACTCCTTACCACGTGTTGGCCTGTTGCACCGGGGCAGTATAAAATTATTGCATCGTCAAAGGACCTAATGGGTAACGCAACGCTTTGGAATGCGGAAGCAAACTTCGACTTGAGCGATGCCTCATTTACCTTGACGTCAAAGGAGGAGAAACTTAGCGTCTGCCACTATAACGGCGGCGTGAAGCAGTACGTTCAGCTTAACATCTCGCGCACCGCATGGGACGAGGGTCATAAAAAACATGAGAAAGATTTCATCAAGACCGGAGAAGGCACCTGCGCGGCTCTCGCGTCGGTCGGTACTGTCGTGCCTTTTGATGACGGAGCAACTGACCGACCGCGAAACATTCCAGGCCTTACTGATCGACCCCAAACGGTAACTACGACCGAGGGCGGAGCAGGCGACGGCTCACTGATTAAAAAACTGCAAGAGCGCATCAAGCAGCTCGAGTACCGCCTGAGCCAACGCGAACAGGAAGTCGTCGATCGCGAACGCGAACACGAGACCACCGTTAATCCTTCATTGCTGAAACGGGTCATTGGCAGAATTCTCCTCCAGGTGCATGAGAAAGGAGAGGCGTGGTACGTGGATCCTGATTCATCGCAAAAGTTTTACTTGAAAGACGGGCAGAGCGCCTATCAGGCACTGCAAGCATTCGGTCTGGGCATTACCGAAACCGATATCGATCAGATACCTGTGAGCACTGAAACTGATGATGATACCGAGGATGCGGATGCTGACGGGCTCTCAGACAAGACTGAGGTTGCGCTCGGCACCGAAGTCGAGAATGCCGACAGCGATGGCGACGGATTCTCGGACGGCACCGAAGTCGAGAGCGGATACCACCCGCGCCGTGCAGGACAGTGGCTCGCGAACGCTGCGTTGTGTCAGCGTCTTGAGGGGAAGATCGTCCTCCAAATCGAGAATCGCGGACAGGCGTGGTATGTACGAAACTGCAAACGTTATTACTTGAAGAACGGTGTAAGTGCCTATGAAGTTATGCGGCGCCTGGGTCTTGGCATTACGAACGAAGACCTGAGCGAGGTGCCAACGGGCGATCTGAGCACCGGTGAATAATATGCTAATTCGCTTGTAGGGCGTAACCCAACACAAAAAACCGCCGACCCATGCTTACGGCGGTTTTTGAATACCCGTTTTAGAGTAAAATGCCTCCTTGCATTTATTTAACGTATGTTGTATAGTGTTTTTCGCAAGGTTCCGCATCTCACACATTGCATTAAGCGTGTAGGAGTCAGGAACAAAAAAGGTTCGCTTGCGCTTAATACAACAGTGTACAATCAATGGCAAAGAAACTCTATGTTGGCGGTTTGCCGTACAGCACGACAGACGATCGCTTGCGCGAAGTCTTCTCGGCAGCTGGCGCGGTAGAGTCCGCTTCCGTGATTGTCGACCGTATGTCTGGTCGTTCCAAGGGCTTCGGCTTTGTGGAAATGACTTCCGACGAGGAAGCTCAGACCGCGATCGATATGTTTAACGGCAAGGATATGGACGGACGCACGATCACCGTGAATGAGGCACGACCACGCGAGGAACGTCCTCGCGGAGCCGGCGGCTTCAATCGCGGAGGTCGGGGTGGTGGTGGCGGATACAACCGCGACGACCGTTAAACCTGAATCCGCTTCTAAACTTAAAAACCTTCCAATCGGAAGGTTTTTAAGTTATGGGATCCCCAGAGTTGACATTCCCATTCTGTTTGTTACGGTTCAGTGTTCGTCATGTTCATCCCGCTTTTTTCGGAGGAGAGGAGGACCCATGGACCATCTGCCGTACGATCAGGAGCAGCGTGACTGGGAGCAGGTCGTGGCACTGAAGCCGCAGGGCCATGTCGAGATCCAGAACGTCGAGACAAGAATGGTATATCACGGCCCGATCGAGTCGATCGAGGTTGACGCAAACGATTTCGTCCACATACGGCTCACGTGGGTCGCGGAGACGAAGGCTCCTCTGGCGCCCGGGTTCGACGGCAAGTGGCGGAAGGCCTCTGATGAGGAGAGGGAGATCGTCTTCCCGAATCTCATCGTTCCGTTCATCTTCGAGCGGACCGAGTCGAAGGGTCCGCGTGTCAGGTTCGGCTACAATCTGCTGTATCTGAACGCAGTTCCCGGTGTCGATCCGACACGAGTGGAGGGGCTCCAGCTGTAATGCAGCTCGTATAAGCGGAGGTCGCATGCGACCTCCGCTTTACCAATTATCCCCCGCTGATGAGCGTGAGTATGGTTGCAGCTATGAGCGTCAGCACGATACCTGCAACCTGTGTTCTATTCACTTTTTCTTTTCCGATGAATATGCCGAGGAGCGCTGCAAGGCCGATGAAGCTTTCCGTGATAGCGACCGTCACCGCGATGGGGAGCGCGGTCACCGCTTTTGCATACGCGACCCATGCGATATTGTCGAGCGAGCTTTGGCTGAGAACGAGTTTCCAATTTTTGGGGATTCCTCTGAGCATAGTGCCAAACTTCCCGAGGGCGATAAGCCAGATGCCTGAGGTAATGCCAAGTCCCGTGTGTATGAACCAGATCGCGGTCAGGGGGTCAGAGAGGCGGCTCGAGATCGCGGTAAAGATATTGTTCAGTGAAGAGAAAACCGCCGCGATCGCAGCGAGGACGATGCCGCGCTCGTAGATCGATGTCGTTTTCCACCGTTCCCACCAGTGCATCTCGTCTCGATGCACGACGATGAGGAGGATGCCCAGAAAGACGATACCCGCAAGCACGAGCTGCACGACCGTCACCGTTTCATGCAGCACCAGCACGCTGATGAGGACCGTTATCAGCAGTTCTGAGCTGAAGACCGGCAGTACGACCGATATCTTCCCATGTTTGAGGGCAGTAAAGAGAACCATCGCGCCCCCGAAGCTGATAACGAAGGTTACCACGAGGATACTGAACGTTTGAAGATCGGCGACGGCACTCGGCAGCGAGCGCCAGACAAAGGGCAAGAGCACGATGCAGGAGAAAGCGCCTATCAGGAAGAGCGACTCAAGGCGTCCGAGGAGACGGATGGTTTTTTGTATAAAAAAATCCCCGAAGCCCCAGGCGAGGAGGGCGATGAGCGCGGCGACGATGCCGGCAGGCATGTTCATGCATGTCAGTATAGCCTACCTTGCGAGCCAAAGGAACTATTTTGTGTGTACTGGGGTTGACCCCGTTAGTGATTCCATCTCTAACGGGGTTGACGAAACGTGAAAAATGTCATATCGTAGGCAGTCTGTAAAAATGCTCTTTCACATGTAGTTTTCGTATCTAAAATAAGGCAAAAACAGTCTGTCCCATTCTGTCCACTCTATATCCCATCCTTCGGTGAAGAAGGAAAGGAGGAGCTAGTGAGAAGAGCTTTCGTGTGGTTCGCACTGCTCGCGGTCATGTGTTCTCTGGCACCCGCCATGGCACAGGATTGTGAGTCGCTCGTCGTCGATGAGACAGGACTTCTCAGCGGTAGGACCGTCGAGATCACGTCCGCGGCGCAGGAGCTCGTGAACGATGGTGGCGACGTACGCGTCTGGGTGATCAAGTCATTCGGCCGAGCCGGAAACCTCGATATCTTCAAGGAGGATACCCAGCGTCGCTGTCGCTCGTGGCAGGCGCGTGACGGCGATCTCAAGAACAACATGATCGTCGTGATGGTGTCGGTCGGCGACAAGAAAGCCGGTATCTACGGCGGAAGTCTCTGGTACGAGGAGTTCGGTAGCGCAACAGATAGCATCCGCATGGAAGAGATGGGACCGCGGTTCAGTGAAGACGACTGGGCAGGAGGGCTCGCTGCAGCGTTGCGGCGGATCCATCAGCTGATCGCGAACTACAAAGCGCGGTCAACGGGTGCGCCCGCGGTCGCCCAAGCACCTCCGGTGCACGTGGCACCGCCACCACCACCGGTAGTCATCCAGACCGAACCGACGGACCTCACCGGTCTTTGGTTCGTGCTCATGGCGGTCGTGGTCATCGGTGCTGTTGTGCTGGTTGTCCTGTTCTTCATGCGCAGAGCCGAACAAAAGGCGAAGCGCGAGAAGGCACAGCAGCAGGCGAAGATCGCAAAGCAGGGCTGCATCAGTCTCAGCACTGCCACCGGAAGCGAATTCCCGCTCATCATGGCAAGGGTGAAGTCGATCTGCAGTCGCGGATCAATGGAGGACGGGAAGCCAATTCTCGACAAGCTCGAGAAGGTCAGGCGGGACCGCGATGGAGCAGTGATCAGATTCGGTCAGCTCGAGACCTCAGCCGGCGATCCGGAGCGCGAAGGCCTCGACGTCGGAGCATACGACGCGATG
Organism: Patescibacteria group bacterium; assembly: GCA_038063795.1. Classification (GTDB taxonomy): domain Bacteria; phylum Patescibacteriota; class Patescibacteriia; order UBA1558; family 2-01-FULL-52-15; genus JBBTUM01. The sequence continues at coordinate 7,672 of JBBTUM010000146.1, forward strand.
GCCGAGGCGTATGAAGGTGTCCGTTCTGACTTCGCGAAGGTGAAGTCAGACATGGGAACAATCGAACGCGAATCGGGAGCACTTCTCACGCTTATCGAGCAGTTGCCCGGTGAGCTCGAGAAGGCGACCGAGTCCCTGACCGCAGCGATCGCCGAGATCAATGCCGTTGGAGACCAGGGTTACAAGGTCGACGCGATGCGTTCGATGCACGAGTCAGCGAGTACGCGGCTCGCAGGCGCACGATTGGCCTGTACCGAGAAGCAGTTCGGAGACGGCAGGAGGCTCTGCCAAGAGGCGGTCGAATATGCCAGAACGGCGGCGCAGGCTGCGACGCAGCTTCCTGTTGCGAAGGCGGACGTCGACCAGAAGCTCGACAGCGCTCTCGCGGATCTGCGGGAGCTCGACGAGCGCGGGATCATTCTCGCAGGCGAAGCCTTCGAGAGGATCTCCGAAGCATACAACGAAGCGTGCTGGAAGTTCGTACGGGGCAACGGCACCGAGGCGGAGAACCGGCTCGACAGGGCGCAGGAGACTCATGCAGAGGCCGTGAAGCTCGCGAGCATGGAGCAGCAGAACTGGATCGGGGCCGCGGGTCTCATCATGGACGTGCAACGCCTCATCGGTGAGGCAGGTTCGCTCCTTCGGTCCATCCACGAGCTGGACAAGCATCTGGCTCAGGCCAAGGCCGATGCGGCCTCGGAGATCTCCGAGGCGCGTGTCGACATCGTGAAGGCGGAGCAGTTCATCGCCACACACGACGATGATGTCCGGGAGGAACTCGAGACGCAGCTTGCCGACGCTCAAGCGTCGCTCAAAGAGGCGGAGCACGAGCTCTCGCAGCAGAAGCCGAACTACCTCGAGGTGGTTCGGATCGCCCGCAAGGCGAACGAGTCAGCGGACCGTATACTCGCCGAGGCGAGGACCGAGCACGAAGCTGCAGAAGGGCTGCGTGAACGGGCTGCGAGGTCCCTCCGGAGCGCGGAACGCTCTGTCAGTGCCTGCAAGGAGTATCTGGAGGATCACTCGAGCGATGTCGGCAGTATCGCCGCATCTCTTGGCGAGCCCGCGTTGCTTCTCCAAAGAGCGAGAGTTGATGGTCATTCACTGGAGGAACAGATCAAACTGGCGACAATTGCACAGCAGAGAGCCGACGTCGTTCTCAAGCGCGCACAGAAAGCCGTGGAAGAGGCAGAGGATGCCCGGCGACTTCGTGCAGCCGCACGATCGGTCAGCCACAGTTCGTGGGGGGCCAGGTCTACCGGCTCGGTTCTCAGCAGTAGCGGTTCTTCCCGGTCTTCCGGCAGCTTCGGCAGTTCCGGCTCTTTCGGAGGAGGAAAAAGCTTCGGCAAGTCAGGCGGTTGGTAAGTCATTTCCACGCCAGTTCACTTGTTTGACGCAGTTCACACACGGCCTCTCGGAGGCCTACAAGGAGAAAGAAGGCATGCAATCCATCTTCAGCAAGGCACGAGTTCTGCTTCTCGGCAATCTGCACGAGCTTCTCGACCAAGTGATCGACCTGAACTCGATCGCCGCCGTGAAGCAGCATGTCCGCGACCTTGAAGACGCGACCGAGAAGATCGGTGGTCAGACCGCAGTGGCCGAGGGCCACTACCGGAGCCTCGGCGACGAGGTCAAGATCACCGAGACGCAGATCGAGTCCACCGGCGAGAACATCAGACTCATCCTCGGCGACGAGGATGAGTCGAACGACGTGGACGCCGAGACCCTGGCGACCAAGCTCATCTCCCTCAAGGCGAAGCTTTCGCAGCAGCTGACCGACTACGCGACGGCCAAGGAGACCTACGAGGCGATGCAGAAGGCCGAGCGGCAGCTGAAGTCCAAGCACGGCGAGATGCTCGGAAGCCTCAACAGGCTCGAGGCCATGGACCGGACCGCGAAGGCCCAGGAAAAGGCCGCGGAGGCTCTGAAGTCCGCACAGTCGCTGACCGAAACCGGCACGTCCGTGTCCGTGGACGACGTCACCGCTCGCGTGCGGGAGCGTTCGGCAGTCGCCGGCGCGAAGTTCCGCAAGGCCATGGGTGAGATGGCAGGTACCCTCGACGCCACGGTCGTGAACGTGCAGGCGAAGGAGCTCGTGGCCAGGATGAAGGCTGAGCTCAAGGGGTCGAAGACCCCGGAGCCAGCGCCCGCGTCGTAAGGCGCGAGCAGCAGATACGAAACTATACTCGGGGGCGGTCCTCACAAGGATCGCCCCCTTTTCTTTTGGTTTGTTCTAGGCACACACATTTGGCGGGTTGGTTAGTTGGTATTCTGCCAAGACTTC
>JBBTUM010000147.1:0-4548 GCA_038063795.1 Patescibacteria group bacterium
CTGAGGACTCAAAACCCCTCTGCAGGTGTTGCCAAGCTATTGACTAGAAAACGGATACGGTATTGCCGTGAAGAGAAACGAATCTCGGTTTAGTCGAGGATATTCACTTCTTCTGAGTGAGCTTCTTCATGACATCGAGTAACCTCGCCATGTTCTTTTCGTAATTGATCTCGTCGTCTTCAAGGCGCTCATAGCACATGCGTGATAGCTGAGCTCGCAAGTCAGCGTCCATGACAAGCTGGTCTATCTTTTTCGCAAAGTCGTCGGGATCGTCGAACGCGAAGGGGAGTGCCGCGGGACCAGTGACCCACTGCAAGCCAGTGCCTTCCGGTAGTATCGTCGGGAGGCCAAAGGTCATCGTCTCCATCAGTGTGATAGAGATGATCTCAGGACGCCAGCGAGGATGAACGAAGATATCGGTTCGTTTGTAGTTTTCATACACCTGTTCTTTTGTCACCCATCCGATCAGCTCGACAACCTCTTCGAGCTTGTAGTCCGTGATCATTTTGCGGATGAGCGGCTCTTCCGGGCCTTTACCTCCGAGCAACAGATGAATTTTGTCGATATGCTTCACTTTTGACAAGGCGGTGATCAAAAGATCAAAGCCCTTGCCGGCGACCATTCTGCCGGCTGCGTAGAGCGTGACCTTCCCATCTCTTTTATTTCGGCGAATGTATGATTCGGAAGTGATACCTTGCTCCTGCATGAGAGTTTTGTAGTCGAATGGGTCGCCAATAATAAAACACTTGTCCTTGCTTTTATAGCCGAAGTCCTCGAATGCTTTCAAAAGATAGGGATTCGTGATAGTAAAAAAATCGATGTGATTCGCCATCGGCATACCGATATATCTTTCGATATACCAACGGATCTTTTGTCTTAGCCTCTTGCGGACGGTCTCTCTTTTTTGTTCAAGAAACGGTGAAATATTCTCAGGCCAGGCCGTGAGCTCTCTGTTGTAGTACGCGAACACCGGCACCTTGCCCCCGAGCATTCGATAGAGGCCGGCTCCGTAGAGGTAGACTTGCCCATCGATATGAAACACGTCGGCTTTGTGGGCATATTTCCGCATGAGCTTGAAAACGCCCGTCTGTATGTGCATCTGGCCCTTGTTCAAAAGGACCGGCTCGTTCGTGATGACATCGTAAGGGAGATCGAAGGGGATATTGTTGCGTTCGGGTGTCGTCGTAATGACGTGGACCTCCTGCCCAGCCTTCATGAGCCATCGGTACATGAGGTCATATTCCATCGTGGAACCGCCGGATTTGAGAAAGTCCAACTTCGGTGTTATGAAATAGATCCTCATGGCACTACAGTGGTTTCCGCTTGGAGCCGTTGATGTTGTATCGCTTTTGCGTCACGATGGGTCTGTGTGAGCGCGCTTCTTCCTCTGCATACTGCAGGTCAGCTTCGACCATAATGCGAGCAAGTTCCTTAAAGTCTATGCGAGGCTCCCAATCGAGCGCGGCCCGGGCTTTCTGGGAATCGCTTTGCAGGAATGCCACTTCGGTCGGCCGAAAGAAGATTGGGTCGACGTCGACGACCACCTTGCCGGTTTTTTTATCAACACCTTTCTCGTCGAGCCCTGTGCCTTGCCATTCGATCTCAATGCCGAGATTCTGCGCGGCTTCCTCCACGAATTCCCGGACGCTATGGGTATCGCCCGTACCGACGACAAAATCATCAGGCTCGTGATGCTGCAAGATCTTCCAGATCGCCTCGACATAATCTTTCGAATGCCCCCAGTCGCGCTGCGATTCGAGATTGCCGAGACTTATCTTGTCTATGAGCCCGAGTTTCACCCGTGCAAGGCCCAGCGTGATCTTTCTTGTCACGAAGTTAAAGCCGCGTCTCGGCGACTCATGATTGAAAAGGATCCCGTTCGAGGCGAAGATGTTGTACGCATCGCGGAATATCTTAGTGATATAGAACGCGAACACTTTCGAGAGTCCGTATGGCGAGCGTGGGTTGAAGGGCGTCGACTCGTTTTGCGGGATTTCGAGCACTTTGCCGAACATTTCCGAAGAACTTGCCTGGTAGTACCGGATGGGCAGTTGGAGGTTTCGTATCGTTTCCAAAATGCGGAGCGGGCCGAGAGCATTTACGTTCACCGTGTACTCAGGCTTGTCAAAACTTATCTGTACATGGCTCTGCGCAGCAAGGTTATATATCTCGTCTGGCTTGACAGCATTGATGATCCGTACAAGATTTGAGCTGTCGCTTAGATCACCGTACATCATGTTGAAGTTCGGGTCCTCAACATTGTCGTACAGATGGTCTACGCGATAGGTGTTCGGTAAGCTCGCGCGCCGTTGGATGCCATACACCTTATATCCCTTTTCAAGCAGTAGCTCCGAGAGGTACGAACCGTCCTGTCCAGTGATGCCTGTAATGATGGCTTTTTTTTGTGGCATGTTATTGAGAAAACTCTTTTGCTTGCTTATCGATAAGGTCGCGATAGGGCGGATAATACTTGACCTTGTAGTCGCCCTCGCGCCATTCAAGCATCGTCGTGTCAGTAAGTGACCGATACAGATGGGGAACGTCTGGGGGAATTTGGATTAGCTTGTTCGGGCCGTATACCTTGACGACATCGTTGTCTCCCTCCCGGGTGGTCACTTCCATTCTGCCGCTTAGTATGAGGTCTCGCTGCCAGTCGGGGTGATAGTCGCCCGCTCGAAGCATGCCCGTTTTCGAGAAGGTAATGTGAAATTTCAGATCCCCGAGTTCGTAGAAATGCATCTCGCCGCGGTAATCTTTGAATATGTCGTCAGTCGTTTTTTTGATGGCTTTCATGCTCATTGGGTGAATTTAGATATTATCGAGTGCTGCGTTTTTTTTCAAGTCTATGGGGGCCGGTGTGGTTCACGTGGTGCTCAAAAAAATCTGTAAACGCTTTCCGCACGAGCCGGATGTGTTCAGATGTCAGAGCGGGGTGGCAGCCGATAAAGATCGCGTTGTCGCGCAGCAGCCGTGAGACAGGAAGCTTGCCAACGGAGCGGTGTGGCTGGGTACGAAAGGCCGGCTGGTCAGGCAGACACCCGTCAAAAAAGGGTCGAGTTTCAATGGAGTTCTTTTCAAGAAAGAGCGAAAGCTCACGTCGGGTGAACGGCGCATCAGGTCTTACGACGATCGTGAAGCCATAGTAGTTATGAAAGGTGGCGGGCCTGCGTGTAGGCAGCTGGATAAACTGTCGATATGGCTTCAGAAATCTCGTGTATTCGTTCACGATCCGCAGTCGCCGTCTGTTCAGCCCATCAAGTTTTTTGAGCTGCTCGATGCCGAGCGCTGCAGTGAGATCCGTCATGCGAACGTTGAAGCCAAGACGTGTCGTGATGTAGCGGGCGTCATAGTAGCCGAGAACGGGATCACGGTAGGTCAGTCTGCGTGTCCTGATGACATCGGCGGGCAGACGGCCGAACTCTCGAAGAGACGAAACGATGGTCTGAAGTTTTTTTTGCTGTGTGAACACCATACCGCCTTCCCCGGTCGTCATATTATGGGCGATAAAAAAGCTCATGGTGGCAAGATCGCCGAATGATCCGACCTTCTTTGCGCCTATCCGTGCGCCATGCGCCTCACAACAGTCCTCAATGACGAATAATTTATGATTCTTCGCTATACGCATTATGGCAGGCATATTCGCAGGGTTGCCGAAGGTGTGTACTGCCATGATGATTCGGGTACGCGGAGTGATCGCTTTCTTTATTTCAAGAGGATTGATGTTCCACGTATCGCGTTCCACATCGACGTAGACTGGCACGAGACCGAGATGCAGAACGGGGGAGGCGACAGCAGAAAAGGTGGCCGCAGGCACGATCACTTCGGCGCCTTTTTTTATCTTGCCGTGCTCGACGAGCGCTGCGAGTGCCAGTAGATTAGCTGACGATCCTGAGTTCACCGCGGTCGCATAGCGAACGCCAAGGTAGTCTGCGAAGCGCTGCTCGAACTCCTTGACCTTCGGGCCCTGCGACAGGCGCAGTTCGAGTAGAGAATCGAGCGCATTCAGGATCTCAGCGTCATCGTAGACCGGCCAGCTCAGATGTACCTTCGAGGTGTCTGACGCAAATCGCCGGAGTTGCGCTCGCATGATTTTACGCACGAGCGCTTGCAGGCGTCGTCTGTCATTGGTGTTTATCATAGTCTATTGAAAAATATCGTTATATAAGTCGAGGAGTACGGGGTGCACATTCGCCTCTATTAGGCGAGGGTAGTCAAATTCCTGCAGGCCGTTTTTTGTATCATATTCCTTTGGGTCGAGACTAGCTCCAGCGCGTCGCAGCTCGTCATCAGTTAGCTCCACACAGAATGTGTACGAGAAAGCGTCGCAGCCATTTTTTTGGGGCTCCTGCTTTCGCTCTTTCCATAGATATCGGTCCATGCTGACAAAGGTGAAACGGGCAGGTTCAATATTCAGCTTCGTCTCTCTGTTAAAGCAGCGGGCCACTGATGCGAACGGATCTTCGCCGGCATTCGTTCTGCCTCCGATTATCCACCAATCCTGCTGCGGCTTTACAGAGCGCTTCGCCAAATAGAGGGTTTTCCGCTGTC
>JBBTUM010000148.1:0-6386 GCA_038063795.1 Patescibacteria group bacterium
GCAGGATGGAAACGCGCGGAGAATCCGACGATAGCCAATTTTTTCAAACTGTCGAAGGCGGTCGCGCAAAATAGTTCATACCCTACCGCACCGGTGACCCCAGCGTTCTATAATGGCAGTGTTCATACGATAGCTTTTGAAGAAGAGACCGAAGAAAAGACCGCTCGCAAGCGGCACCATACGCGGTATTGGAAAACACGGTTTTCGATCGACGGTAAACAGGTGTGGGTCGGCACGGCAAGTAAGGATATCGACGTCGTCATCAGCTCCTTCATTACTCTCCCGACCCATACTATCGACCCCGCGGTCGACACCGAACGCGAATATATAGTGGGGCAGCTGGAATCAACCGGACTCATAGCGCAACAGACAAAGATGGATCTGGTCGGTAACGTCACAGGAGTAAATGCAAGCGGCAGCAATTTTCATACGGACGGGTGGGCGTACGTCCTTTATTTATAGCGTAAGGACCGGAGACGCCCCGTTCGATACTTGCCATTCCCGCAATTCCGCGATAATCTGGTCTCACTATTTTGCTAGCAGCCCACCAAACTGATCTGCGACACATATGAATACTTTTCTTGGTACTAAATTCACAATATTGATGTTTTCTTTAATCTTGCTCGTTCTAGGAGCTGCCTTTACACTAACAATTCTTTTCCCGCGATGGTATCTTGTTTTCGCTATACTCGGTGGTTTCGGATTGACAGCGGTTGCTCTATTCATGACATTTATTGCACCTAGACTTACTATCAATACGGAAGTTTTGTCGAGTATTGTAGAGGCAAAAAAGGCAGCCCCAATCCTCAAGAAGATGTCTGATTTTTATAAAGTAAGGATTGCTCAAGGCGTTGCTCTTGTTGCGATTATTGTATGTGTTTTTTTAGGGCTTCGTTTCGGATTTCAGGCCGCTTTATTGGGGAGCATGGTCGCTCTTGGTTTTTTTATGAGATATTATATTTATTTCCTTAGACAACACTCGGTCACGGAAAAATACGGGGAGAGTTTGGCGGGCGCTCAACGGACACAAGAGTGGATGTTTATAAAGTATTACGTAATTGGGTTAATGGCTGCAGTTGTATTTACAATTCTTCTTTATTTTTTTTATTTTCGTCCGATTATTCAGAGTTTGAAATGGTAGTCTGCAAGGTTGCAGTCTGAAGGCAACGCTTGCCATTCCTATAGTTCCGCGATAATCTGGTGCCGACCACAGCGAACCCGATCCGCTTGCCGAGGTGGTGAAATTGGTATACACGCACGGTTCAGAGCCGTGTGGGCGCAAGCCCGTGGAGGTTCAAGTCCTCTCCTCGGCACCAAGTTTGATAGTTCAAGTCTCTGCCCTGCACCGACCGACCCTGAGCGAATGAAATGAGTCGAATGGGGGGGTCTGGTGCTGGGGTTCCCGGCACCATTTGAAAATATAAACCGTTTTTTATAAGGAGCACCCATGCGGAGCATTAGAGACAAGATCGTTTTTGACGGTACGTACATTCAAGTAATCGAACGTAGATTTCGGAATCGTGTCGGCGGTGCCGGCCGTTGGGAGCTCGTGCGAAGGAAGACGCATGGGCGGATCGTCGCTATCGTGCCGGTGACACCGAAGCGTGAGGTCATCCTCACGAAGATCTACCGTGTGCCCATGGAAAAATGGGTGATCGAGTTTTGCGCCGGGCTCGCTGACAAACGTGGTGAGAGCGAGATATCGCTCGCGCGACGTGAGTGTCTGGAGGAGACAGGGTACCGTGTCGGGCGCGTGCGGCGTATCATGTCAGGCCCGTTCAATGCAGGGCTGCTCGCGGATGAGATGTCCGTTTTCCTCGGCATGAACGCCGTTCTCGCGCAGGAGCAGCAGCTTGAGGACAGCGAGGCGATCGAGGTTCTGAAAGTACCCGTCAAGAAACTGCGGCACTTTCTCACGCACCCTCCCCGGGACACGGTCGTCGACATCAAGCTCTTTTGTCTGCTGCCGATCGTAGAACGGCTGAAGTAAGAAGTAAACAGAGCTTCCCCCCACCATGTCGCGGGCAGCTTTTCTCTTGCTTTTTCCATTTCCTGTGCTAAGACGAAGCATCGGTTCAACATACACCCACCGCGTTCTTTTCCAGAGGAAGGAGTCGTCATGGACACGATCGTCATTAAGACCGTACCGCTCTATCCTGATGCAAAGCTTCCTGAGCGAGCATCGCCGGGCGCCATAGGCTCGGACGTCTACGCGTATCACGTTCTCGACCGCAAAGATCCGCAAAATATTGATCAATCCCAGGAGCTTCCCTATACCATTCCTCCTGGCGAGGGTGTGCTCATCGGGACCGGTCTTTTGCTCGCCGTCCCGCCCGGCATCGATTGCCAGGTGAGGCCACGGTCCGGACTCGCCGTGAAGTGGTACATCGGAGTGCTGAATGCTCCGGGCACGATCGACCCGGACTACCGTGGCGAAGCTGCCGTCTTTCTCATGAACCATGGCACCGAGCCTTTCACCGTCGAGCCGGATTCGCGCATCGCGCAGCTCGTCATCTCCGAGATCAAGATCCCCCGATTCGTGGCGAGCGAGAAGCTGCCGCACACGCTTCGGAGCGACGGAGGGTTCGGGTCGACCGGCATGTTCGGGATCGCGATCGGCGATGAGGAATATCTTGCACAGCAGGCCCAGATGGATTACTTCTTCATGGGCCTTGCGATCGGCGCGTCGGAGCTTTCCAATTGCCTCCGTGGCGCAGCAAGGGAAACGGAAAGATCCTTCTGGAGGGATCAGCTCGGAAGATATCTGGGCGCGACCCGGCGCTTCGGCTGCGTCATCGTGAAGGATCAGAACGTTATCGGCTGGGGCTGCAATCGGCGCACGAGCGAGTGCGATGAGGAGCACGGCTGCGTCCGCGAACGCGAGCAGATCAGTACCGGCACCCAGAATGATCGCGGGTGCATGCATGCGGAGGAGGCGGCGCTTTTGAGATGTCTCCAGACCGGCGGCATCTCGCTCAAGGGAGCGACGGCGTACGTCAATACCGAGCCGTGCAGGAAATGCGCGAAGATGCTCATCGGCGCCGGCATCGGAGCCATCGTCGTACTTCGCGGCAAGTACGAGAATCACCAGCTCGAGCTCATGGCCGAGGCAGGGATCGACATCCGGTATGTCGATCGGTAATGTTCCAAAGGAGGCAGGGCGCTGCATCGTCGCGAGACGGAGCAGCGCCCTTTTTTTGATGAGCGTCTCATATCAAAGTTACCATCGCGGCCAAGTATGGCGGTATTTGCATGGTATAATCAAGGGCATCTATAATGTTGGTCTTCGTTTTGTTATACTAAATACATGCAGCAACGTTCAGAAGGGAGAAGAGAAGGGGGCTTTACGTTCGTCGAGCTCATGGTGGTAGTGTCGGTTATTGGAATACTTGCGACGATCGCTATCGTGAGCGCTGGCCCGATACGCGCAAAGCAGCGTGACAGTGAGCGCATCTCAGAGCTGCATCGTTTTGCAGAACGCCTGGAACAGTACCGCGCAGGCAAGGGTGCCTACGTCTGCGGTGATGGATGTATGAATACCACCCTGACCGACTGGTACAGTATCGATTGTTCAAATAATGCAGAAACGCTTTGGGGCGATCAGCGGCCAGAGGAAGAGAACGGGTTTCTTAACGGCGGTGACTGCTGCAATCTACAGTACACGATACCGTCGACCGGTGCAGCTGTTAATCATGCCCATGGGGGATTCCCGGCGCCGGCCAGCCTGAATGATGATGCATCATGGGGGTTGTATCGACATGGGTATGCGGAGACGTCATTATTGATCGATCCTCTTGAGGGAACACCAAAGAACGGTATTAATTATACGTACTGCTTTTCAACGCCGGTACGCGGACGCGGAAGCTATGCGTTGTTCGCGCGTCTTGAATCATCTGACGCTGGCGCGAAGGATGGGGGGCTGACCGACGAATGGTACGAGATACTTGGTAGTAACTATCCGCGCAACGGATGGTATCCAGGCATCCCCCCAGGAGAACCGCTCTGTGGCAATGGTCTGGTGGAGCCAGCAGGAGGCGAACAATGTGATGATGATAACAGCCTCAATAACGATCGGTGCAATAATTCATGTACGAGAACATTCTGCGGCGATACTATAGTACAGAGTCCGAACGGGCAGGGACAAATAGAAACGTGCGAACCACCTCGAGCTGCACCGGTATGTCCGACGGCCCCGTATTGTGGTAATCAATGTAAAATGAAAACAATATGTACGATACCTTCCACATGCCCCAACGGCGTCATCAATGTCGGCGAGGTATGTGATGGGTTTAACCTCGGTGGGGAAACATGTGAGTCGCAGGGACGCCCAGGGGGAACATTGGGGTGCGCCTCTGATTGTAAATCATTCGACCTCGCCCAGTGCTGGCAGTTATAAGCTGAGAGTCTGTTCGGCCGCATTTTACTAATCATGGCCTATATTTGACAAAAAGGCCGCTCGGGTCTATACTCTACATGCTTAAAAACAGTTTGGGGCAAATAATCGAAAAAATGGAGAAAAAGTTAACCGGCACGACGCCATAAGTGGATTATTCGAAAGCCTGCTGGTTTTTGAGAATCCGCTTACCAAAGCGGTTTTTTAGTCTCATGTAGCCCCTTGTACCTTCCAGATCGAGCCTTTGGCAAGAGCGAAGTCTCCCTTCTGGATAGTACCACAGGTACGTTAACAATTCGTGTGAATGCGTATGAGCATCTAATGAAACGTAATGCTACTCGAACGTGGACTACGAAACTTGTGTAGTTTTTAGTAGTTACACGAAGGGTGTGTGGTGGATGCCTAGGCATCGTCTGACGATGAAGGACGTAGCAATCTGCGATAAGCCTCGGGGAGGTGATAAGCAACCTTTGATCCGGGGATTTCCGAATGGGGAAACCCAATCCTGTGAAGCAGGATTACTCCTATCTGAATACATAGGGTAGGTAGAGCAAACCTTGGGAACTGAAACATCTTAGTACCAAGAGGAAAAGAAAGAATGAACGCATTGTTTGATTGTGGTGCGGCGGTAACGCCGTTTCGCAATCAGATAGTGCTCTATTCCCTCAGTAGCGGCGAGCGAAGAGGGAGGAGCCTAAACTTTATAGTGAGATGATCTGGCATGAAGTTCATGAGCGAAAGCTTGTGAGTGGAGTGCTAATGAAATGGTCACAAGCCTAATGCTTCTGTAGAGTGTTGTAAGAGCTGCAACGTTCCCTCCTTGTGAAAGGGAGCCAGAGTCTACTTCGTATAACTTCCATAGTAGAACGACCTGGAACGGTCGGCCATAGAAGGTGATAGCCCTGTACGCGAAATGGGTTATAGCTCTGTTGCAGTTTCTTGAGTACCACGAGGCCGGTGAAACCTTGTGGGAATCTGGCGTCACTATGCGCTAAGGCTAAATACAGACGACGACCGATAGTGAACAAGTACCGTGAGGGAAAGGTGAAAAGTACCCCGAAAGGGGGATGAAATAGTATCTGAAACCATACACTTACAAGGAGTCGGAGGCTTATGTCATATCTTCGGATATGACCTGGCTGACGGCGTGCCTATTGAAGAATGAACCAACGAGTTTGTTATATGTTGCTTATTTAAGCTCTTCGGAGCGAAGGTACAGTGAAAGCGAGGGTGAATAGCCCGTATCTAGACTTTGATCCTCTCCCCGTCATGTGACGGGGGACGGGACCAATTTCTAGAGTGCAGCATATACAAGACCCGAAACCGAGCGAGCTAGCCATGGCCAGGGTGAAGCGACTGTAAAAAGTCGTGGAGGCCCGAACCCACTTGCCGTACAACACAAGGGGATGAGTTGTGGCTAGAGGAGAAATTCCAATCGAGCTCGGAAATAGCTGGTTCTCTCCGAAATAGTTTTTGGACTAGCCTGCAGTGTTAACCATCGGAGGTAGAGCACTGGATGGGGTAGGATGGAGCAATCCTACTTACCCTAATCAAACTCCGAATGCCGGTGGGAATTACTGTGGAGTCAGACCACGGGGGCTAAGCTCCGTCGGTCGAAAGGGAAACAGCCCAGACCTCAATCTAAGGTCCCAGAATCTAGGCTCAGTGTAGAAGGTGGTATTGTGACTTATACAACTAGGAGGTTGGCTTAGAGGCAGCCATCCTTTAAAGAAAGCGTAACAGCTCACTAGTCAAGTCGCTTTGTGCCGAAAATTTAACGGGGCTAAGCCTAGTACCGACGATGAGGAATACCTGCCGCAAGGCAGGGATTGGTAGCGGAGCATTCTCTATGCGTTGAAGCGATACCGTGAGGAGTCGTGGAGCGTAGAGAAGTGAGAATGTTGGTATAAGTAGCATGAATTGGGGTGAGAACCCCCAACACCGTAAACCCAAGGTTTCCTGGGCAACGCAAATCGTCCCAGGGTTAGGCAAT
>JBBTUM010000149.1:0-1810 GCA_038063795.1 Patescibacteria group bacterium
GGATCGGGAAAGAGCTGTAGCTGGGTTAGAAAAACTGTATGCGAGGGGGCGGACAGAAGCCGAAGGTTTGAATGCAGAATATAATAGTAGACTCAAATCGATACAAGATGCCATAGCATCCCTCTTGGTTTTTGAAGAAAAAGAGCTTGGAATGCAACACGGAAACAAAAAACCTTCTCCCAATGAGATCAGTAGAAAAGATGTATTAGGGGAAAGATCCTAAGTCTTTCTAACACCTATTTCTTCTCAATAACAAACCCGCTTTTGCGGTGGTACGCCGCGCGTTTTTTCCAGAGTTTTTCGAGGATGGGGACGCGCGCGTCGCGGTAGTCGTACACTTTCTTCGGGCCGCCCTCACGCCTGATGCGGCCGACGTATTGCGCGAGCTTGCCGTGGAACGAGACGGGGAACGCGAGGAAGAGTACGTCGAGCCCGGCTATATCGGTACCTTCGCCGAGGATTTGTCCGGTCGCGACGAGGATGCGGAATCGGCCGCTTTTGATCTTCTGCAAGGCGAGTATGCGTTTGTGCGCCGAGAGATCACCGGAAAAAAGGACGGTCTCGAAATCGCAGCGCAGATACGCGCGGAGCATCTCGGCGTGCTCTTTGCGCTCGGTGAGGATGAGGCACTTCTTGCCGTCACGCGCTTCGCGCGCGACATCTTGCGCTATCAGCGTATTGCGCGCCGCATCGCTCGAGAGCACTTTCGAGATCAACTGGAAGTCGCGGGAGGTCGCGCCGAACGGTATCGAAAGCTCGGTGGTACGCACGACGACGGCATCATTCTCGGTCGCGCCGTGCGTCGGCGCATCGGCTTTTTGTACGTCCGCCGCGTCGATCGTATGCAGTACTTCGCCGAGATACGCGCCGATCAGCTTCGCGTCGTTGTATTTGCGCGAGGGCGTCGCCGTGAGGCCGAAACGATACCGCGTGGGGAATTTCGCCACCACGTCGCGGAACATGTGCGAGGGCATATGATGGCATTCGTCCACCACGACCGTTCCGAATTGGGACGTGATTGCGGATGTATCTTTCATCCGTGCAAGCGTCTGCACCATCGCGACGGTGATCGGCTGAAGCGGCTTTTTCTTGGTTGAGCCGATCTGTCCGATCTTGCGCTTCGGAATGCCGAAGCCATGCTCGACGCGCTCAAGCCACTGGTCGTATATCTGGCGACGGTGCGTGAGTATGATGGCCGGCTGTTTTTTGCGCGCAATGATGTCGAGCCCTATCATCGTCTTGCCGGCGCCTGCGGGCGCGACGAGGACGCCTTGTTCTGCCGATTCGAATGCACGCACGGCGACGGACTGATACGGAAACAGTGTATACGATGTGCCAAACTCGACCGCATCAAGCGTCAATCGTTCGTCGATGATCCGATATCCGATTCCGTTTTCATCGAGCCACGCATAGAGCTGCTTGAGAAAACCGCGCGGCACGAGAATCGCGTCGTCGATCTGTTCGATCGTCTTGATGAACCGTTTCTCTCCGTACGTGGGTAATCCGGCTCGCTCTTTGACGAGGTAGCCGACATTGAGGATGTTGAGCTCTTCGCGCAGGAACGATGCGAGGTGCGGCGGCAGTGCGGTCTTCGGGATCGAAATATTGCTGCCGAGCGTGAGCACGAGCGCCTCTCCCCGTTTTTGTTTCTTCGCTTGAGATTTCGGTTTCGATTTTTCCGGCAAGCCTTTGCGTGCCTCGGTATCGGCGATGCGGTCGATGTGTTCCGCGGTTGCGCGGCGCACGCCATCCAAGAATTGCCACTGATCGGCGATGACCTCAAAGTCCCGATCTGGATCCACAAACACGG
>JBBTUM010000150.1:0-6770 GCA_038063795.1 Patescibacteria group bacterium
GCGGCGCCGATGCCCACCAGCGCGGCGCGCTCGGCCAGCGCGTGCACCGCGGCGACCGGCATGGGATACGGCGAGGCCAATGGGGCGTATCGATGAACTCGCTGCGATGGACCTTGATACATGGCGCATGCTCGATCCTGACCCGCGCATTGGCGCCGGCAAGATCCTCGGCAAGATCCAAAGCCTCGAGCAGGAGTCATTTACGCGAAAGAGCCAGGGTATCGCAGCGTGGCGGGGGAGCGATGTCTACCGTCAGTATATGATGCTCGGTGAGCGCAGTCTTGAAACGAAAAAAGACGTCGCTGATATCATTCGTGAGCTCAGTTCACAAGGGGCGAGCACGCTCTCGATAGAGGAGTTCGAGGCCATATCCGATCTCAATCGCATGTTACGATTCTAGTCTATGAGAAAGTTCATCGTCCCGCAATTTATCGACATTGAGAATAAGATCTTGGGACCGATCACGGTCAGGCAGTTCATCACGGTCGCCGTTGGCGGCGTCTTCATGTTCGTGGCCTACCGGCTCGCAGATTTTTCGCTTTTTCTCATAGAAGCATCGATCATTCTTATCATTACGGCGATGGTCGCATTCTTGCGGTTCAACGGACTTCCGTTCCATATTTTTCTCCTGAACATGGTCGGCACATACAAGAAGCCCATGCTTCGGGTTTGGCTGAAGGAAGAGTCGCAACAGCATGACGGCGGCAAGAAAAAACAGAGTAAAAAGGACAAGGAGGAGAAGTACTTTGTACCGAGAAAAAGCATCTCTTCCGAGAAGCTCTCCGAGCTTGCTCTGATCATCGATACGGGTGGCATCTACAAGGGTGAAGCCGAGGCCGACCGCATAAACAAGTCGCTCTATGCGCAGTAAAAAATTACAAGGCAACAAGCCGAGGATCTCGACACAGCGGTATCTCGATATCGCTGAGATCCGCGACGATATGGTCGTGCTGAAGGACGGCACCGTGCGCGCAGTGCTGATGGTATCGTCTGTCAACTTTGACCTGAAGTCAGAGGAGGAGCAGAACGCGATGGTTGGTGCCTACGTCAACTTCCTGAACTCGCTACAGTTCCCGCTCCAGATCGTCATACAATCGCGGCAACTCAATATCGATGAGTATCTGCAGCGGCTGGTCGAGACCGAGCGCGAGCACAGCAATGAATTGCTGCGTATGCAGACGGCAGACTACCGGAATTTTGTTACCGACCTTGTCCATCTGGAAAAGATCATGAGCAAGAAGTTTTTCATAATCGTGCCGTATGCGCCCGGCCAGGATAACAAGCTGCGCTTCTGGGATCGTCTTATGGGAATTTTTTCAACTGCGAAGGCCGTTCAGCTCAGCCGCGATCGTTTTGAGAAGTACGCTCGAGAGCTGAACAAACGATCGATCTTCCTCTACTCGGGCGTGACGAGCATGGGCCTCTCCGCGAGACGCCTCAATACGCAAGCGCTGATCGAGCTGTATTACAACAGCTACAACCCGCGTCTTTCGCTCAACGAGCAGCTGCCGGACATCAATAAACTTTCAATCGACGAATAATGTTCAAGCCGAAACAAGCACAGCAGAAGGAACAGGCCGAGGACCAGCCGCTCATTTCCTTCGAAGAGCAGAAACTTCTGCAGAAAGAGCAGCTGGAGTCAGAGGGAGAGCTGCTGCTTGCGGAGAAGGCGTTCCGCGAGGGCGTCGTTTCCATCACCGACATTATCGCGCCTGCCGCGCTGAAGGTGGACTCGAGCTATATCAGGCTCGGCGATCTTTTTGTCAGAACTCTTTTTGTGGTCGCGTATCCTCGGTATATCACGATCGGCTGGTTCGCTCCCATCATCAATTTCAGCCTCGCTTTGGACGTCGCCATGTTCTTTTACCCTGTCGATAGCGCGGTTGTTCTGAAAAAGATGAAGTACAAAGTCGGCGCGATCGAGGCACAGATATCTGCTGATTCCGAAAAAGGCGCTCCTCGGGATCCGGTGCAGGAGACGGCGCTTCGAGATATCGAGTCGCTTCGCGACAGCTTGAGCCAGGGCACCGAGAAGTTTTTTAAATTCGCTCTCTATATCACACTGTATTCGAAATCGAAAGAAGAGCTGGAGCTGAATTCGGATAAGATCGAAAGTACCCTGGGGGCGTATCTTGTCATGTCCCGCCGCGCATTGTGGCAGGCAGAGCAGGGCTTCAATTCCACGCTACCGCTCGGCAATGATGAGATCGCCATCGCGAACAATATGAGCAGTTCTCCCGCTGCCGCGTCGTTTCCTTTCATCTCGTCGGAGCTGACCTCCGATAATGGCATCATGTACGGCGTGAATCGTCATAACAACAGTCTGATCATCTTTGACCGATTCAGTTTGCAGAATGCGAACTCGGTCGTTTTCGCGACGTCGGGTGCCGGTAAAAGCTACGCGATCAAACTCGAGGTGCTCCGCAGCATGATGTTGAAAACCGATGTGATCGTGATAGACCCAGAGAAGGAGTACCTTCATTTGTCCGACGCGGTCGGCGGCGCCTACATCAACCTTTCGCTGAACTCAGAGAGCAAGCTGAATCCGTTCGACCTGCCGATAAGCCTGGGCGACACCAAGCCCGAGGATGTTCTCCGGAGCGCGGTCATCACCCTGAAGGGCCTTATCCGGCTCATGGTGGGCGATCTCACCCATGACGAGGATTCTATCGTTGATCGGGCGCTCCTCGAGACCTATGCGAAGAAAGATATAACCCCGACGAGCGATTGGGCAAAGGCGGAGATGCCGCTCATGTCAGATTTCGAGCAGATCCTTGCCGGGATGATCGGCGGCGAAGACCTTTCTCTTCGCATCAAGAAATATACGCAGGGGACGTTCGCAGGCCTCTTCAATAGCAGGACGAATGTCGACGTGGAGAACCAGCTCGTGGTCTTCAGCGTCCGCGATCTCGAGGATGAGCTGCGGCCTATCGCGATCTATACCATCGTGAACTATATCTGGAACGTGGTTCGGTCCAAGGTCAAGAAGCGCATTCTCGTCATTGATGAGGCGTGGTGGCTCATGCAGCGCGAAGATTCGGCGAAGTTCATCTACGCGCTCGTCAAGCGGTGTCGCAAATACTATCTCGGCGTCACGACCATCACGCAGGATGTGAACGATTTCTTGCGTTCGCCGTATGGACAGGCGATCGTGACGAACTCCTCGATGCAGATCCTCCTGAAACAGTCTCCGGCATCGATAGCGCTCGTGCAAAAAACGTTCATCCTGACCGAGGGCGAGAAGTATCTGCTCCTGGAAAGCGGCGTCGGAGAGGGTATTTTCTTCGCGGGCAATAAGCACGCGGCGATCAAAGTGCTCGCCTCGTACACTGAGGATCAGGTCATCACGTCCGACCCGGCGCAGCTTCTGGAGCTTGAGGAAGCGAAGAAAGAGTTCAAACAGGCGATGCAGCTGCAGGAAAACCCTGCGCCGACCGCGACAGCACAGCCTGAGAGCGTTACGCCGCCAGCGGTTCAGGGACAGCCAGCGTCTCAATGATTCTATTATCGAAATAAGCTAGACCACTATGCGTCAAGAACAAGGCAGATACAGTAAAAGCAGGGTCGCGATCTTTATCGGTCTGATCGTGCTCCTTCTCATCGTGATATTTCTCCTGTGGTGGTGGTTCAGGCCGGGCAGCTCTCCGGATCCGGCGAATACGAACGCGACTCCGCCCATTGATGAGACCGTGACGCTGCCACCCCAGGTGCAGATCGCTCCACCGGTCGCCGAGCCGAAGCAGGAACTCACCACGGGCGAGGCGCAGGTACTGAACCTTGCCCGAAACTTCACCGAGCGGTATGGCAGCTGGTCGACCGATAGTAGCTATCAGAATCTCAGGGACCTTTACCCAAGCGTGACGAGCAATCTCAAGCGGGAGTTCGACCAGACGATCGCGGCCGGAGCGACCGAGGACAGCGGGTTCAAAGGAGCGGAGACGCGGGTCATCAACATGAACCTCGATAGCTACACGGAGTCCCGCGCGCAGGTCACGGTCACGGCCCAGCAGGTAACGACCGATACCCTCTTGCAGGAGGCCGTCGCCTATCGACAGCTCGAACTTTCGATGGTTGCGCAGGGAGGCTTCTGGTATGTTGATTCGGCTCAGTGGAAACAATAGACCATGGCACAGGCCGCAGATTCACTCATAGAGCACGATGTCGCAGCCAGGCAGGCTGCAGAGCGCCAGTATGCGCGTATGCTGCGGCAGAGCAGGCAGCAGGCCGCGGTGAAGCCTGCGCCGTACGATCCATTTCCGATCGAAAGTCCGCTGGTCTCCGAGGAGGGACCAGACACCTCTCGTACTGCTGCGGCAACCGGAGAGGCCACTGACGCGGATCGCGCGCGCGAACTGCGCGGAAATCGTTTTCAGGACAGGGTCGCCGGCAGTGCAGCCCGTCTCTCGGCACAGAAGAGCCAGCAGGCCGCGCAGGCCTTTGCGCAGGCGAAACAGCTTCTGAAGCAGGCGAAGAATCTTCGTGGAGTGATTTCCGCGGTGGGCGCAGCAACCGCCTTGACCGGCATTGGACTACTCTGGACATTTATACAATGGAATATTCAGTCGGTTATTACGGTATTCGGACTCCCCGGCAAGGAATTCGTCGGCGCTCCCTGGTATATTGTCTTCTTCACCGTCCTTATTGATATTGTTGTTTTCGTTGCATTTGTGATACTGATGATCCTCGCATGGGCATATACAAATCCCATTGAAGCGTCGTGCGCCCTCTTTCGGGCGTCATTTGGCGATACGTGGTATGGAAGAATAGTAGGGGCCGTATGCGATCAAGCGGGGGTACTCCTCATCCACATTACTACTCAAGCGGCCATATTGGGGGCGGTTTTATAATCGATAGTAGATCGACAGTATGGACAAACGAAGAATATTACTTGTCATCGCTTTCATCCTCTCGGTCCTTGTATTTGGATTTTTGCTCTATTATTTCTTTTTCAGGGACCTAGGCGGGCCCGAGAGCCTTCCGAACATCAACGCAGGCAACGGAGTTCTGCCGACCCCGATCAACGGGAATATTTCGGTCGTTGGGAACGAGAATCGCAATGTGAACCTCCCTGACTTTGGAGACCGTATCGATCTGGACGCGCCGAAGGATGTCGCCCAAGGAGGCCTCACGAACGTGAGCGACTATGGCAGTTTCCGCGCGGAGAATTTTGTTTCCACCCCGGTCGGCACGTATTTCTATGACCGCCAAGCCTCCCAGTTCTTTTCCCTGGATGGCGACCGCATTGTTCCGCTCTCGAATGAGAAATTCTATAATGTTGAGGACGTTACATGGTCGAAGGACCTGAAGAAGGCTGTTCTTGAATATCCTGATGGCTCGAATATCGTGTACGACTTTGCCACGAAGAGGCAGGTGACGCTCCCGCAAGAGTTGACCGATTTTTCATTCGACACAAGCGGCAAGGCGATCGCGGGCAAGTGGTTCGGCGACAATGATGAAGAGAACTGGCTTATGGTCAGCGGTGCAGACGGCTCGAATCTACGTCTCGTGGAACCGATCGGCGATCAGGCGAATGACGTCAGAGTTGATTTTTCTCCGGACAGCCAGATCGTCGCGCTCTACCGGAAGCCGGCGAACGCGAACTACCAGACGGTCCTTCCCATAGGGCTTCGCGGCGAGAATTTCAGATCGTTCGACGTGCCAGGCCTGAAGTTCGAGAGCAAGTGGTCACCCTTGGGCAATGCGCTTCTCTACAATGTGACGACCGCAGAAAATGATTACAAGCCTGAGCTCTGGCTCACGACTGGCACGAACGAAGTGCTCGGCACGACGCATCTGGATCTGAAGCTTACGACGCGAGCCGAGAAGTGTACCTTTGACTCCACGGGGAACTCGATCTACTGCGCCCAGCCGGTGAACCTCGAAAGGGGAGCTGGGCTCTACCCTGAGATCGCTGTCGGCACACCTGATACTTTTTATCGGATCGATCTCAGGAGCGGGCAAAAGATACCGCTTGCGATACCGGTCGGCACGCAAGCGACCTACAGCGCCGAGTCGGTATTTCTTTCCAGCGACGAATCGCTCCTGTATTTTGTCGATGGGTCGACGCAACAATTGCACTCCATTCGGCTGAAGTAACATGAAGTTTTTTTTCTGGGTCTGTATCGTTGTCGCCTTACTAGCGCTCGGCGCATGGCTCTATCTGCTGCGGACGCCTCTGCCAGAGATAGAAACGCTTGAGCCGACGGTCAAGGGCGACGTCCTGTTGACCGCGCAGCCGACCGATCCTTTCAAAGGCGAGCGCAGTGCCCCTGTGACCGTGATCCTTGTGAGCTCCTTCGGATGCCCTGCCTGCAAGGGAGCCGCGGTCGTCGCCGATCAGCTGCTTGCCTCGTTCCCGAACGAGGTCAAGATCGTCCGAAAGGACCTGCCGGAGTCGACTGGCACGAGCTACTTCGCTGCCATCGCCGCACGCTGTGCGCAGCAGCAGGGAAGGTTCTGGCAGTATCACGATATCCTTTTCAGTCGTCAGGATGAGCTATCGAATTTTCTCCTGTACAGCGCCTGGGCGCGAGAGCTGGGGCTCGATATGGAGCGGTTCGATGCCTGTTTCGACGGACAGCAGACAAAAGCGCTCGTAGATATCAATATTAGAGAAGGCCTTGCGGCAGAGCTAAGCTCGGTCCCTTATTTTCAGATCAACGATTCGCAAGCGTTTTCCGGGAACGTAACGCTTGGCACCTTGCGGGAGATGGTACAGCTTGAGCTTGATAGCGGTATATGAGTCTGCCAGGAAACAAGAGAAGGATAGT
>JBBTUM010000150.1:6870-11533 GCA_038063795.1 Patescibacteria group bacterium
CGTGTGATAACCCTGCACTACATCCAGGTTTAACCTGCGGGTGGTCTTGTGACCCGTTTGAAGTGCAGGTGAATCAGTGCTCGAACAACAAGGAGATAAGCTGCACTGTTTCGACGGAGTGCGGGTCCGGCGGGATATGTGAAAAGAAAGCATGCTGTTCCTCAGGTCGCCCTGGATTTACAACTGCCTGCTTTGAAACCGTCGTGAAATATCCAAATCTTATTCGGGACCCCAATAATAGAGTCTGTAAAGCTGTTAATTACCAATTGGGGGTTGCAGCCAATGCCGCTCGAGGCCTTGCTAGTAAGCTTTTGTTGAAAAGCGTCACAAACGGTGGATGTGGAGCCGTTTTTCTAGTACTGGATACTGATGGCGTTCTACGTGATCCATCGAACAAACCTTCATGCGAGTTGATCAAAGAATTGTCATTGAGGATTAATGCCGGAGCATCACTCAGAAACGGTATCCTTAATGGATATCCGGCTCAATGCGGCGGATCTGGTTCAGGAAATAATTTTACGATACAATTCGACTCAGACCATTGTGACTCTCGAATCAATAATTGAGATAAGGAGGGTCATGTGTGCAGAGAGAGATGCAGGTTTTTTTGAAGAAGCCAATTGGATTTACGGATGCATGTCAGCATGAAGGACGTCAGAATTCATATTTGTTCCAAATGCGACGCGCAGTATCCGAAGTGGACTGGGCGTTGTTCTGAATGCGGCGCATGGGGCACGATCGCGGAATCGCAGATCCGGAAGCCATTTTTGAAAAAAAAACAGAATGTTGTGAGCGGGGCACCTGCTCAGGTTACGAGGCTGCAGGACACTTCAAGCGCGGCTATCGAGAGGCTTTCTGCAACTCAGTTTCCTGCGGCAAAAGTGTTCGCTGGAGGACTCGCGCGAGGCAGCCTCACGCTCATGACCGGCGAGCCGGGGGCTGGCAAATCAACGCTGTGCCTGCAGCTTGCGCACAATTTTAGCGGTCATCTCAAAGTTCTCTATGTCACCTCAGAGGAGTCGGTCGCACAGGTCCGGGAGCGGGCCGCGAGGATGGGTTCTTTCGGAGAGTCCTTTCTCCTGGCTGAAAGTTTCGATCTTGGGACGATCCTCGCGACCATACGAACTGAGCGGCCCGACGTCGTCGTCATCGATTCGCTCCAGACCGTTACGGCGAGCGAGGTCGAGAGTGACGCAGGCTCGATACAGCAGATCCGAACTGTCTCGGCACAGCTCCGCGAGGCGGCAAAGCGGGAGAACACCGCTATCATTCTCATAGGCCATGTGACCAAGGATGGGGCGCTTGCTGGCCCGAAGTCGCTCGAGCACCTGGTCGACGCGGTCTATTACCTCGAGACCGATACGAAACGCCCGTATAGGCTCCTGCGGAGCTACAAGAACCGGTTCGGCGAAAGCGGGAAAGTGCTTGTGTTGCAGCTTACTGGGAAGGGCATGATCGAGGTCGCGAACGCCGCGACGATCTTCATACAGAATTACGAACCGAAGCCCGGCTCGGTCATCACCGTGACGCTTCTCGATGATCAGATATTCTTTCTTGAGGTGCAGGCGCTGGTCTCGAAGAGCGCCTTCGGCTATGCGAAGCGGACCAGCTCTGGTTTCTCGCGGTCGCGTCTCGAGATGCTTCTTGCCATTGTAAAAAAACACCTCCATGTCGATACCGACGCCTATGACGTTTACGTCAACATCGCGGGAGGATTCCATGTGAACGAGCCGGCGATGGATCTCGCGGTCGTTGTCGCGCTCTTGTCGAGCATCAAGGAGGCGGCGCTTCCCGGCAACACTGTCGTGTTCGGCGAGGTCGGGCTGTCAGGAGAGCTTCGCATCGTGAAAGATACCGCCATGCGCCTCACGGAAAGCGCGAAAAATAAATTCTCGATAGTCTATCTGCCGCCGCTCGAGAAAAAGGTCTCGAGCACGCTTCAGCTAAAATGCAATAGTACTCTCTCAGAGTTGGTCGCTGCGCTCGCCTGGTGAGGCAAACGTGCCACTTCTTCTAAAGAGTATTAATCTGTCGGCAGTGGTGCTAGTTTGGCTACTGTGTGCGCAGATTGCACCAGCGCATCTTCCGGTGCTTTGACAGCAGGCAATCTATTATTCGTCAAATTACACATCCACTCGATTTCTTTTCCGTTTGGGACCTGCACCGTTACAATGTTTACGAGGTCGGTATACCAGTCGAGTATGAGTCCTTTCGATTCAATAAATGTTCGAATTTCGTCCTCTGAAGTTCCTTTCTTGTAGCCAACGCTGATTACACCCGACTGGACATCTACGAGAGGGTACCCTAAATTTTCCGTTTTTTGCCATTCGCTGATGCATTGCGCCAATGGCGATTTTGTCAGAGAAATGAATTTGAAGGTGGAGAGAAGTTTCTCTAAAACAAAAATGTTATTATTTCCAGTCGCGGAGAATTCAAATACTTTTTGTCCATTTGAAAATATGATCATTACTGCTGATCCGCTGGTTATCTGACTAACACCGATTCTCCTGATCCCATTGACGTTATCAATCACGACATTCTCGTCATTTCCTTCAAAACCAATTTTCCTAATCCATTCCAAAAGCGACAAAGATTTTGAATTATTTTTAACGGAAAAAACTATCGCGCTGCCTGCAGTTCCCTGAACAGCTGGCGCAGCAGGATCGAATACTGACGTGCCTACTGTTTCTAATTTCCCTGAATCAATACCCTCCATCCAACCATTTGGATACTTAAACTCAAACCCATACTGTTCATTACGGTAGGTTTGCCAGGTCGAAGTATCCACCGGTTCAATGAATTTGAAGGTGGAGAGGATTTGGTTTAATGTGCTTTCTCCAGTAGACGACCTTAATTCGATGCGATTCTCATTTGACCAATTGCTTATTTCTGTCGTAAATTTTATTACAATTACAGTTTCAGTGTTTTTTATTTTCCAAGTCGATTTTTGAGCGCTTTTAGTATCTATCTTTATTTGTGTAATTTCAGGTTCAACAGCAGGGTATCCCCGATCAAATTCGCCTTGTGGTAATATACCTACTGATTCGGTGTCACTATTCACAAAGAAAGCTTTTTTACCCAGTTTCTCACCGCTACCAGAGCCTGTCCATTCTTTCGGATATTTGAACTCAAACCCATACTGCTCATTGCGGTAGGTTTGCCAACCTCGCACGCTATCATCGGAATTATTTATACAGAATTTATTTTTTGCCCCAACATCGCCTGCAAATAACTCTTTTTCTAGACAAATACTACCTGTGCCGCAATCACGATCGGTTTCACAGCGCCTATGGCACCGTTGGTCTCCTTCTATTTTTGCTCGACTAACATCCCAACCCCTTGGCAATACATACGAGTAATCGCAAACGAAGTCTGTCGGACATTCATCATTTGAACGACATGATTTTCCTACCTCACTCCCCGCGCTCCCCGGCGGGGTGTCATTGTTTGAATTTACATACGGAGGAATATGCGGGTCTTTAAACTCATACGCGTACCGTACCTGCGTCAAATATATCGCTCCGCCCGCCGCAAGCACAGCAGCCACGATAAGAATGATTATTATCAGCACGCGAATTTTTTTCATGGTTGACTAAAAATTGACTCGGTTATTGTATTGATTTCCGAAAAAAGCGCAGATGATGTATCAATCTCGACGTCGCAACTATCGATAACCTCTTCGCGACCTTCTAAATAAAAAGTGTAAGTTGGCGAAGAGCCGTCATACGAACGCGCACATGTACCAATAAGCTTTTTTGATTTGATCGAAGCAAAGTCAGCACTGTTCATTAATAGGCGCAAGCGATCTACCTCCTCATTCGAAACCGTGCCCCTGTTCTGCCCAGAGATATAGGAACCATCATTTTTCAGAAGAAACTCCGAGGTACACAGTTGACCTCCGCCATCGTTCGAAGGACATAAGCCCCCGCTCCACACAATGCGTAGCATGGGGCCCTCAGGATCACGATCCGATGCCTCGGTTGGCGCTGAGAAAGGGGCCCATCCTGGCCGGAAATCTTCGCCGCATACTTCTTCAAACGTTTTACCTGGCGGAACATAGTCGCACATCACAAATGAACATTGTTTTCCCGTTGCTTCCTCACACTGTTCCTGTGATGTAAAAACTGCTTGCGGCACCTTTGATATCGAGGGTGTAAATTTGAAGGTTGAAAGGATTTGCTCCATGTCCTCCCTGACATTGCTATTAATCCCATCTATTGCGAAATCATATTCTTTACCTCCGAAAATAATAATATATCCCATTTGAGTAAGGGAGCTGTCGCCCCCAAGCTTCAGCGCATCATAGGGACCAATCTTTACTTGTTCGGCATTTTTTAGATTCAAATCAGAGAGACCGCTGTTTGTCTCTTGAATAAGCAGCGCTATTCTACCTGCCCACGCTTTATCTTTTTTATCCAGGCTATACAAAAGAATAATGGAATTTTCTCCGGCAGAGGGAGGCGCAAGATAGTATTTTTGCGGATACTTGAATTCAAACCCATACTGCTCATTGCGGTAGGTTTGCCAAGCAGTCGTATTGGTATCGTTAGGCTTTGCTACACATCTCTTTGTCTCACACCGTGCAGAGTACTCTGATAGTGTGTCCGTCGGTGCGCTGCACTTAACTAAAGGAGCGAGACTGTCAACATACCGTTGCCATTCC
>JBBTUM010000151.1:0-2328 GCA_038063795.1 Patescibacteria group bacterium
CACGTCGAGACCGTACACATCCTGATACGTGTACAGGATGGCCTCGCTAAAGCGCTTGCCCTCGTCGTACGCGCCGCGCGACGTGAGATGGTCGAATACGCACGGGTCGGTTTCGGACACGAACGGGCGCTCTTGCGCGCGCGGTCCGTATAAGACGGAGGACGACGCATAAAGGATTTTCGATTGATTCGCGACGGCGACATCCAGGACGTTTTTCACGCCGATGGAGTTTGTGAGTACGGTCGCGATTTTAAAATCCTCAAAATGCCGCTTCGAGATGGGGCAGGCCAAGTGATAGATCTCCTGAATGCCTTGAAACTTCACTTTGAATCGATCTAACTCCGGAAACTCATTTAAATCAAACGGTTGAACGATGTCGTGGTTGATGAATTCGAAATTCGGATTCTGCAACAGGTGCTCGATGTTTGCGACGGAGCTTGTGGAAAAGTTGTCCACACAAATCACGTGATGGTCTTTCACCAACGCGTCACATACATGCGAGCCGATGAACCCGGCGCCGCCGGTCACGAGGATGTTCTTGCGCGAAAAGACAGGCTTCTTCGGAGACATGCGGACAGTATACAGTTACCAGTTACCAGTTACCAGTCAGGGTCAGGGGAAGTTTACAGTTACCAGTAACCAGTTACCAGTTCGACAATCAGTTACTGGTAACTGGTAACTGGCGGCTGGTTACTGGTCGCGGGTTTCTTAAACGTAAAATATTTGTGCATGACGAAGGTGTAGCAGGCGCACAAGCCGGCGACGATGATGATCACAAAATAGTCGTAGATTCCGAGGAACACGTGACCGATCCAAAACAGGAAGGACTGGAGAAACGTCACGGACGCGACCACAAAGGCGTACCATGCGATTTGCCGCATAGACGTCTCTTTCGCTTCGTAGGTCCAGAAGCGATGTGCGACGTAATTGAACAGCACGGAAATACACGTCGCGGCCAGGTTCATGACAACACGCGCGTTGTCCGTCGCTCCGGGGAACAGGATGCGGGATTGTAACGTGTACGCGGAAATATAGACGACAAACGATGCGCCGCCGACCAGGATGAATTTGATGATGGTTTTTGATTCGCGTCGGGCGAAGGCGTAGGCACGGCGGATCATATCTAGACATTGCGTCAGGCGCATTCTACACTCGCCACGGAATACCTGCCACCTATGATCAGAACCGGACAGTCCGCAAAACGGCTTATCTTACTGCTTGGAGACTTGGCCGCGCTCCAAATCGCCCTCCTTCTCACCATCATCATTCGCTTCGGCGGCTTTGACGCAGAGCGCTGGCGCATCAACTGGCCGGCCTTTACGTTGGTCTCTTTTGCCTGGATCGTGGGTTTTTATGTGGCCGGATTGTACGAACTGACGCTCATCCGCGAGCCGCTGAAGCTCTTCCGTACGTATTTGGAAGGCATGATCGCCAACCTCGCCGTCGCCTTGGCCTTCTTTTATCTGATCCCGCTGTTTGGCCTCGCGCCGCGCACCATCCTCTTCCTGTTTTTCGCCATGAGCCTGTTGATCGGTTATTTCTGGCGCATCATGGCCAATCGGTTCATCCAATCGACGTTTTCAAAACAGAGGCTCCTGTTTGTCGGACCAGCCGAAGAGCTGCGCAAAGTCGACGACCTGTTGCGCGAAAGCTCGCTTGGCATCGAAGTCGTGGCCGCGATCGCGACCTCCGGCGAAACCTACAAGCACCATGACGTCCGGTGGTTCCCGGATATCCACTCGTTTTCGCAGGCGTTGAAAGACGCGTCGATCAATACCGTCGTCCTCGGCGTGAAGCCGGATGAAATTCCCGAATTGCGCGACGAGCTCTATCGTTCGCTGATTACACGCATAGACATCCTCGACCGCGCCGAAATCGAAGAGGCCGCGACCGGTCGTATTCCGCTTTCGTACGTCACGCAAACCTGGTTCTTGCATCATCTGCAAGAAAGCAGGAAGGCCTGGTTCGAATCAACGAAACGAATCACGGACGTGCTGCTCGCGATCCCGGTCGGCTTGGTGACGCTGATCATGCTTCCGTTCGTCGCACTCGGCATCAAGCTCGCGTCGCCGGGACCGGTCTTCATCAGACAGGCGCGCGTCGGCAAAGGCGGGAAGCCGTTTACCCTGGTAAAATTCCGATCGATGAAACCGCAAGGAGAGGACGGATTGAACGAACCGCACGGCCCGCAATTCACCACGGACGCAAAGACCGACCCGCGGCTTTTTCCGTTCGGACGCTTCATGCGCCGAAGCCGCATCGACGAATTTCCGCAGGTCTGGAACGTCGTGAAAGGCGATCTTTCGTTCATCGGCCCGCGTCCGGAGC
>JBBTUM010000152.1:0-3648 GCA_038063795.1 Patescibacteria group bacterium
ACCAGGAACAACCCAAAATCGAAGCGGCAAAGGCGTTTCGATGAAAGCGAGCGGAGAGCTGATGCTTTTGAATAATGCGATATTTGCGAGAGTGAATGAATTTCCAACAATGTTTTCAGAGTCTGTGCCTGCGGCGGTACGTGGAAAGTGGATTCGCATTACGATGGAAGACCTGGAGAATTATGGGTCCTACGATCCCGGATCTACGATGCAGCTCTTCGGAGCGATGGACCGGGGGTATCTTACTCGCAGTCAAGAGGCCAGTAGAAAGCTCTATGGTATCGCGTTAGAGGAGGGCGTCATTGTAGTCGATTATTCGGTGCCTGACGTTACCGCTCTCGGCGCTGAGCACTATCGCTATGGCGTGAAGATCAATGCGGACAGCCTGCCAGGATTTTATCGTCGCGCGTGGCCTGAATTCGTAGCACTGACAAAGCAAGCCGCTGAAGGTTCCGGCCAGCAGTTTTCGATGCTCGATGCTGAGCCTTCGCCTGATCTTATCAAGACGCTTGAGTCAGCTGAGTTCAAGCAGTTCATCGCTTTTCTGAATACCTCATCAGCGATGGAGCTCATGGTGGACAAGCAGACTGGATATATGGATAAGGTATCATTTTCTCTACGTTTTGCGCCCGGCTTTGATTCTGTGAAGCCAGTGACGAAGCAGATCTCGATCACCATCTCGAGTATCTACTCGAATATCAATCAACCGGTGACACTTTCAGAGCCGACGGAGTTCATGAATTACGAGGAGGCAATGCAGGCTATGACCGGCATGAGCATCGACGAGTTCAAATTCAGTATGCAACTGAGCAACATCGACAAGATTCGCTCTGCCCTTGCTCAATATAGTTCGCATACGGGAGCGTATCCGGCTTCGCTAGCTGACCTCTTGAAGAAGAGGGGAGAGGTTCCTTATAGTCCCGATCCGAACGATCAACTGGCCGCGCTCATGGGCCAGCCGAGCAGCGTGTTTGCGAACATGCCCTTCGCTGCGCGCATCCCGAAAGATGTGTACTCACATCAGGAGCTTGCATACGCGGTGGACGGTGATAGCTATGCGTTGAAATTCACAGCGCTCGTCCCTAAAGAAACCGCCATCCTTACCGCAAATCAAATTCTCAGGGTCGTTGACGGTTTGAATACCGCGACTGAAGCTGCATTCTCTCGTGAGCTGAGCGAGGCCTTGCTTCGCGACCTGGATGAGGACGGCTTACCGGATATCGTAGAGCTCTACTATGCGTCGAGCGATGCAATTCCTGATACTGACGGAGATGGTTTCGCCGACGGGCAGGAAGTCCAGAATGGTTATAACCCGGCCGGTCCTGGCTCACTTGATGTGCGAAGTGTTTGGACGAGACCACTTTCTGAGCCTGAGTTCAGTCTAGCTCCAGTCTATTAGTTTGCATGGATCTGGGTTTGCTATAATATTTTACGACGCTTGAGATCCATAGCGTAGAGCGACAGAGGATGATTTAGAGTTACGTCGTGTTAGTTGCCCGACTTTTCTTTCGCGTCTGAGACGGCATAGATCAAGTACGTTGTGTCTTCGCATCAAATTTGATTTTGAAGGCATCTCGGTACCATCAAATCAAATTTTGGAACATAGAATAGTTCGCTTGATAGATATAGTGATCATCCATTCGCGTACACGAGAGCGCTTAGGTCCCGTTTAGTATAAGAAGGTCATAAAGGATCGTGCAGTGGCTTATTCTGTTAAAAATGGCATACGGAGCGCTGGTAAGTGGCCTGTTATAGCTTATATAATAACTGAGTATAATATCCAAAACACTCCGTTTATGATATACTTACCTTATGCCAACCAAGTCAACTGTGGATAATGCCACTCCTCTTCCCAAGAAGGAGACCTTCCTGCGTTTTTTGCAGAGCAACAATTATTCAGACGAAACGCTGCTGAATTATGAACGCGACCTGCAAACGTTCGAGAATTTTTTGGACTATCAGAAGACGCGGTTCAAGAATATCCGCAAATCCTCCATCGAGGACTATAAGGCCTATCTCTACTCGATTAACCGGCGCACCGCAAAAGGAGAAAAGGCGCTGCAGCGCCTTTCGAGCTTCTCAGTGAACCGGATGCTGTCGTCGCTCCGTAACTATCTGAAATTTATGATCGATATGGATGAGCCGGTTCCGATACCGCCTGAAGCGATCAAACTTGTCAGAACTGAGAAAAAGCACCCACGCGTGGCTGAACTTGAGGAGCTGGTCAAGCTTATCGAGGCTCCCGAGAGACTGGAAACCAACAAGTCAACGGGAATGCGCAATCGGGCGATGCTCGAGCTCTTGTTTTCGACCGGCATGCGTATCTCGGAACTTCTCGGTCTTAAAAAAGATCAGATCGATTATAAGAACGGCAAGATATTCATCCGCGGCAAGGGCAAGAAGGAGCGCTTCGTGTATCTGACTGAACGTGCGCTCGTTCAGCTGAACCGATATATCACGCTCCGTGGCTCTGATAAGCTCCCGTATCTTTTCATTCCCTTACGCGGTCGGAATGCCCAAAGCGCCTTCAAAGGGGTTTCCACGAACTATCTGCAAGCGAAGATCAAAGAGTATCGAGAGAAGCTCAATATCAATGTCCCGACGAGCGCGCATAGCCTTCGCCATGGCTTTGCGACCTATCTTGCAGAGTCAGGAGCTAATCCGGCCGCCATTCAGGTCCTCCTCGGTCATGAGTCGCTCGACACCACGACGCGGTACGTGCATGCGTCAGACCGCTATGCTGTGAAAGAGCACAGGCGGTTTCATCCGTTGAAGAAGTGAGTCATATGAGCGATGCGCGATTTGATGGGAAGACGACCGCTTCTCGTATGTCTGTCGTTCCTAGTATCCATTGCGCAATGCGCGCCATGCCGAAGCCGCAGCCGGCATGAGGTATTGAGCCTTGTTTTTCAAGTATGTCCGTATACCATCTGAAATCATCGAGCGAGCCGCCGAGAGCAAGCAAGCGCTTGAACATCCGCGATCTTTTGAGGCGCGAGACCATGACATCTGCTCTATGAACGCGGGCTGCTGAGCCGACCGCCTCGCCTCCGTATGGTAGTATGAGATCCGCCGAGAGCACCCTGCCTTTGTAATCGGGGTCGGGCAGCATGTTGAAGAATTTCTCGACCTCTATCTCCTTCCCGTGATCCCAGTGCGGATCAGGATAGCGTGTGATAAAGAGCGGTTTCTCACCGAAGTGCTCAAGCAGCATTTTTTCTCTTGTCGAACTGATATCATCGCCCCACTCTATACGCTCCCCTGATTCTTTCAGAATGTCGATCGCCTCGTCATACGTGACCTTGGGGAATACCTGCGGGCAGTCCCTGAGCCGTTCATTCGATTCTTCTGAAAGCGTGAGCTTGCCTGCCGCATGATCGGAAACCATACCGCGAGCGATCGCCGAAACGACACCTTCTATTTCTCTCAGAAGCCCGTCAAAGTTCGACGGCAGCTCGATCTCTATCATCTGAAATTCGGTCAGGTGGCGGTTGTCTACGGCGTTCTCAGCTCTGAAGGACGGGCCTGCGCAGTAGACCTTGCCCACGGTCGGTACGAGCGCCTCGAGGTAGAGCTGGCCGGTTTGCGCCAGGTAGCTCTGGGAGCCGAACCAGGCAAAATTTTTCTCGTTCGAGACCTCAAAGAGCG
>JBBTUM010000153.1:0-5348 GCA_038063795.1 Patescibacteria group bacterium
AAAAAGTAACCGATCGCTGCCATGACGACGCCCAGGAGTATGCCCCAGAGACTTGCTCCAAGGACCGTGTAACCGGAGTGTTTCGCGATCGCTCCCGCGGCGCCGAAACCGACGCCGAAGAGCATGAATGTTCTGATCGAGAAGACGCTCGGTGCACTGCCGTGTCCGTCTGCGCCGTGGTCCATGCCACCCGCATCGACGTCACCGTGACCGAAGTCGACATCTCCGTGACTGTCGCCCCCGAAAAACAGGGTGAACAGGAAGAAGATGCCGCAGCCTGCGGCTATGGCGAGGAATGTCAACATCGTTTGCTCCTTTCTCCTTGCTGTGGTGAAATGTTAGTTCGCGCCGTCAGCTGTGAGCGGCGAGAACCGGACCTTGTTCACATTCTCGATGCGTCCGTAGTACAGGAGTACCTCCGAGGTAGGGAACCACTCCTTGATGACGCGTCCCGCTTTCTGGAGGTCGGCGATCTGTCGATCACTGACTCCCGCGAGATCGTCATTCCACGCCGCGATCGAGTCGTACCAGACATCGCCCTGATGGGAGACGAGGATGATGCGACGCGGTGAGTACCGTTTCAGGACTTCCACGGTGGTTCGCTTCGCCGGCTGCATCTCTTCGGGCAGATCGACATCTGCCAGTGCGAAGAGCAGGGGGCCGCCCGGGACAGGAAGTGGGTAGGTCGCCTTGAGGTAGGTGCCAAGTTTCTTATAGGCATCCTCGAAGCGGTCCTCGGTCGAGTGAACGATGAAGTCCGCTCGATCGATCTCCGGCAGATCGGCGACGACGGTTCCGTCGGGTTCGCCGAGCTCGGCCGGATCCGGCGTGTGCTCGCGAAGACCTTGAGCGGTCACCAGTGCAGCGGCCGCCAAGATCACGCTTGCGATCACCCCGATGGCGATCACGAGTTTGAATCGCATGCTTGCTCCTTTCTGATGTGGTTCAGTCCTGGGGGGTCCTGAATCGTGCGCTGAGCGCGCGCCATCCGTTCCGTCGTTTTTCGAGCTTGGTCATGATGACCTCCGAGCTCGGTTCAGGGTCTCGATCCTCTGACCATACCTGAGGGTTTAGTGAGAAGGTTATGGACCCTTCCTGAAACGACTCTGCTGTCGTAACGACGTATGGTTCGCGCCCTTCGTCCCGGACGACACGCCGCACGATTCCTGCGATCGGCGTGTTCTTCTCGGTCACATTGTCACCTCCATGAGCTTCCTCAAGCGTGAGTTGGACTCCATGGTTACTGTATTTCGTGCAGGTTTCCTCCATGCGAAAGATGAGCGTTGGTTGTCGTATTTCGATTGTCAAAGACTCGTTTTTGCCAAAAGACCTCACCGCGCCAAAGCGCAGTTCGAGCCATTGTAGGCAAACAGATTTTTTTACTATACTTTACCAAATTTGTCAATGGTCTTTGTTTGCCACAGGAGCCGTGCGTTTTGAGCACTCTATTTGGATTTCGTGCATTGCCTCGGTAACGATCCTTGGATACAATGAACATATGGAAGTACAAACCTCAGCGCAGCAGCCAAGCACCACCCCTCAACAGGAGCCCGAGCGCCGAGGGATTAATTGGGGTTTTCAGCTCCAGCAGTATGGCGCAGCAGTGATGGTCGCTGCTCTGCCCTTTGTGGCGTTATCGGTGTATCTTTTTTTTAGGCGCGGTTACTATGATCTCTATATCATCAATAAACTATTCGCCGGAGTCGGAGCGATTTTGCTTGGCTTGGTGTTGCTCCTTGGGCCGCTGAGTCGATTTTTCGATCGATTTGATAGATATGCCCAGTATCGCAAAGAGCTCGGCATCGTTGCCTTTTTCCTTATCATTGCGCATGCTGTTTCGTCGTATTATTTCTTACCGACGCATTTTGCCCGGGAGCGTTTTTATACCACTGGTTTTTTTCCATTCATCTACGGACTTGCAGCAACTGTTTTGCTTGTACTCCTCTTCGCAATATCAAATCAGATAGCGATGAAGGCACTTGGCGCTCGTCGTTGGTGGTTGATGCAGAGTTGGTCTGTCCGGATTATTTTTGTTCTCGTTGCTCTGCACGTTGGCGTGATGAAAATGCAGGGTTGGGCTTCATGGTATCAAAAAGGCGGTGGGCCTGAACTCGTGCACCCTGAATGGCCGGGAGCCGGGCTTCTGGTTGGCTGGTTCGTGGCGTTTGTAATACTGATACGTCTTGCTGAGGTCGCAGGTCAGAAATTTGGTAAATTGGTATGGTATTGCGGTGTGGTCGCATTACTGGCGATCTATATTTTTACGTTCTGGTGGGGGCAACGTTTCATATGATAGCACGATGAAGGGCAAGTTGCTGATAGGGTTTGTATTCCTCGGAGAGCTATTAGTTGGTAAGACGACCAGAGATATTTCTGCAAACGAGATAATCTGGAATTTCTTTAAGGCGCATTCGCTTCCATAATTCTTGTATTGAATCCTTCGCAGGGCCTAGCGCTCTGTCACCGAACCCTTCCCACGTATATTGCCTCGCTAATGATCTTAGGTTACGATAGTACTATGAAAAGAACGGCCATTCTTTTTGCAATAGCATTCCTCGTGACCGCCTGTGTCCCGAAGGGTTTTGGCAGGACCGTTGACTTCGACGAGCCGAGCATCAAGGATGACTTCTGCGGCGTGCACATCAACTTTCAGTACTGCAAGTGCGCTTTTCACAATGAGTTCTGTGACGTCATCGGCATGAAGAAGAAAGATGCGAACTCGTACGTACAAGCGGAGTACAAGAAATGGCGCCAGACGCAGCTCGATATGTTCGCGGCCGAGTGCACGGGCGCAGGCGGTATCTTTGATGAGGACCGCTGCCGGTATTGCAAAGAAGGATATGTGGCCGAAGACGACCGATGCGTCAAGTCTGAGGACCTCACCAATACTGATGGTGAGGCAACTGCGCAGCTTCCTGACCCTATCTATAATGCTGACTGCACAGTGAAGCAGGATGTCTATGACGTTGATTGGATGAAGTACTCAGATATTGATGACGCAATTCCGTTCGAAGATCGGAGCTATGAGGCGCAACAGGCGCTCGTGGCCTATGAGATGATGACCGACAAGATGCTCGAGGGTTTCGCGCTTGAGCGTGATGTCGAGATCGAGAAACAGATGATCCAGGAGCTGGAAGCATATCGCGGGGCGCTCGTGCAGAATCAGAAAACGAATCTTCTGAAGTCATTCTGGCGTCTGGCGTGGGTGACGTACGCCACGATCGACAGCACGAAAAGTCTTAAGGGATCTTATGAGAAGATCATCGAAGGCGCAGGAGCGCTGGAGCAGATCGGAGCGGGACTCAAGATCATCAGAAGCGGTGTGCCGTCAAGCTCTGCGCTCGCGATCGATACTTCGAGCGTTTCCGGCAAAGTGAAGTCGGGTGGACTTTCGGTCGCGCTGGACGCTGTCGAGAGCCTGGGCGATCCGGTCGCCGTCGCGACCACGGTGTTTCAGGAGGCTGCCGGCCAGTCGCTCCCTTCAGCGGATATCACGGACGAGGAAGTCGCGATTCTCAAGAACCAGCAAGAGACGAAGGGGATCATCGACGAGGTCCTTGTGGAGAGCAGAGCGGCGAATGCAACACGCGAGGCGCGTATGACCGAGCTTGAAGCAGAGATCGCAGATCTCAGGAGGCAAGTAGACGAGTGGGAGGGGAAAGAGAAGGATCGTGCCAGAAATTCGCTCGAAGCAAGTTGCAGAGAACTCATGAAGGATCGGGAGCCATAGTCGCCGACCAAAAAAATTTTTTAAAAAAGAAAGAGGCCCCGTTGGTTTCCCTCGGGGGCCTCTCGTGAAGCAGCGATTCAGAAGTGACTTTGGTCACGGACGGCACCTTTGGTGCGACATGTTGGCCCCCATCAGGGAGCCTCGACGTAGCAGGTGGTCGTCCCGACCAGGCGTTGGTGCTCTCACGAGACTGCGCTCTACCACGAGCGTACGTGGCTATCCGCGGCGACAAGCGCCGCTTCGTTTTACTCCAGTCTGGTGGTTGTACCAACATTGGTACCCGTTTGGCGACGGGACCGTTACGGCCCGTCATCTTCTGAATGTGCTCACCTCGGAGCAGGTTTTCCTGCTGCAGCAGGACTCTCTGGTCTCGTCGGATTCCCGTCGTCAGCAGCTGATCGTGAGACCGCGCTTTCAACAGTAACGTCCATATTAGTCGTTCATGGTTCTTTGGTCAAGATGGATAAAAGTTTCTTATCTTAGAGAAAAAAATTGTAGTCTTCCTTGTCAGTTAATTACAGAAATACGATTTTTTTGTTTCTGTGGATAACTTCTTTATGAAATCTTGTCTCTATAGGTGGCTACGTTGCTTCATTTCCTATAGTCGTAGGAGACAGATAATGGTATACTATGCGCATGAAATACCGTTTGGTTCTGGGAATGTTTATCCTGAGCGTATTGCTGACAACAGTTGTTGGCCATGTGTCGGCTCAACTCGTGCGACCCGATCTCATCATCGAGGGGGTTCGCATCGTTCCACTGCAGCCCGCCGTCGGCCAGCCGGTCATGATCACGATCCTCGGCAGATTCGAGGGGCAAACCGCACGTACGAACAATGATGGGTTTCAGTATTTCAAGCGACGTTTTACGGGTTTCTATATTGATAACGCCCTAACGTCTGAGCCGAAGCCGAGCTCCGCGAATCCGCTTGAGCCGGGCAGTGTGTTCGAGTACGTGTATGGCGGATCATTCAGTACCTCTGGCACGCATGAGATCTTTTTTGAGATCGACGATCAGGATTTACTCCCTGAGGCATCGGAGTCGAACAACACCATACGGAAGAATGTTACGGTATCTGGCGCATACGAGTTGCCGAATCTGACGCTTTCATCCGTATCGGTCTCGCCAAATGCGATCGTTGCGGGCGAACCGGCGACGATCACGGTTTCCGGTGCGTATGCGGGCTCCTATGATCTGATAAGCGATCAGGGTCTCACGTCGCTCGGGCATACATTTGAGGATTTTACGCTGACGAGTTCTTCGTCGCCTGCAGTGATACCGCTCCCGACCGAGCAGAACCCACTGCATGCCGGCGGCGCATTCAGCTATATGTTCTCCGGTTCGTTCGGTTCAGCCGGAGCGAAGACGCTGACCGCGACACTTGATACGAATAACGACCTTTACGAAAGCGCCGAAACAGACAACACAGCTACTCTGGCAGTGAGCGTGGCCGCGCCGACCGGTGATACCGGTCCATCTGATGACGACGTGCCAGATGGAGAGACACCGGGCGATACGGGGAGCGTGAGTCAAGATGAGTGGACCGAGCAGGAACGCGTACTGGTCTCTAGCGTCGATGCGACACTCACTCAGCGCCTTCGTGGGCAGATCTTGCTGC
>JBBTUM010000154.1:0-540 GCA_038063795.1 Patescibacteria group bacterium
CCCTTGTTCGCCAGCTCTCGAAAACAGATTCGGCACAGTTCGAACTTTCTCATAAAAGCCCGTTTGCGCCCACATCGCCAGCACCGGCGGACGACGCGAGTCGAAAATTTCGGTTTCAGCAATGAGCGTTTCGATTTAACTATTTGTGCTTGCGTTGCCATATGCAGCCACTACCTATTTCTTCTGCTTAAATGGAAAACCAAAACTCTGTAAAAGCACTCGCGCCTCTTCCTTCGTTTTCGCGGTCGTCGTTATCGTCACCTCAAGACCGTGGATATTTTCGATCTCATCGCTCCCGATCTCGGGGAAAACAATATGCTCACGAAAACCAAGCGAAAAATTCCCGTGCTCATCAAAGCCCTTGTCCGGGTCAAGGCCGTGGAAGTCTCGCATCCGTGGCAAAGCGACGGATACGAGCTTGTCAAGGAAATCATACATACGTCCAGCGCGGATCGTCACCTTTGCGCCGACCACCATGCCTTCGCGAATCTTGAAATTCGAGATCGATTTCTTCGCTGTGGTCATAACCGGCTTTTGTCC
>JBBTUM010000154.1:550-1750 GCA_038063795.1 Patescibacteria group bacterium
ACGGCATCCTGATACTTCTTGTCATTAAGGCCCTTTGAAAGACCGACGTTCAGGACAACTTTCTCGATCTTTGGTACCGCGAGCGTATTGGTGTATCCGAACGCCTGACGCATCTTTGGCGCTACGGTATCAATATACTTTTTTTGAAAACGTTTCATAGATTGCTAATCGATCATTTCATTACACTTTTTGCAAGTCCGGTGTTTTGCGTCCGCGGTCGCTCGCATCCCTATGCGAGTCGGCTTTTTGCATTTCGGGCACATGATCATCACCTTGTCGAAATACATCGGCGCCGAGAATTCCACCCGCTGCCCCTTGTCCCCGCGTTTCTGGGGCCGGATATTCTTGTACATCTTGTTGACACCTTCGACGACTACCATCCGGTCATCGGGCAATATCTGAACGACCTTCCCGGTCTTCCCCTTGTCCTTGCCGGTAAGCACTTTCACGATGTCATTCATTTTGATGCGTGACGCCATATGCTTTTATAACACCTCTGGTGCTAATGAGACGATCTTTGTGAAACCCCGCGATCGAAGCTCGCGAGCGATCGGTCCGAAAATACGCGTGCCTTTCGGTTCTTTGGTTTTTTTGTCTATCAGTACAATGGCATTATCATCGAACCGAATGTATGAACCGTCCTTGCGTCGCAGCTCCTTGTGTTGTCGCACGATGACCGCGTGATGAATCTGGCTTTTCTTGACCTGCGCGTGCGGCTGCGCGACCTTCACGACAACGGTGATGATATCGCCGATCTGCGCATATCGCTTTTGATAGCCGCCGAGTACGCGAATACACTGCACCAGTTTTGCGCCGGAGTTGTCTGCCACCTTGAGCATTGAACGATGCTGGACCATAGGGTTACTTTTGCTGATGCGTTACTGAAATGACACGCCATTTCTTATCTTTTGAAATAGGCCTGCATGCCTGAATGACGACATGGTCGCCTTCTACGCATTCGTTCTTCGGGTCATGCGCCTTGTAGCGACTGCTCGATGCGTACTGCTTGTGATACTTCGGGTGCTTCCGAATCCGATCAACGCGAACGACCACGGTCTTGGCCATTTTCGTGCTCATCACCGTGCCCTCGAGCTGTCTTTTTATGGTTTTCGTATTCATACTGTTATGCTTTATGATCTGGGGCCTTTGTCTTGTCGATGCTGCGCCGCTCATTCAAGACGGTGAGCAGGCGAGCAATAT
>JBBTUM010000155.1:0-5792 GCA_038063795.1 Patescibacteria group bacterium
GGTGCCGACGGCAGAACCGCTCGCGTCCGCTTTCAGCTCTTCCATGTCCGCGACGAGGAGAGCGAGATCGAGGAGCTCCTTGATGCCCTGGCCTTTGAGCGCAGAGCTCGGTGCAGTGATGGTCTTGCCGCCCCAGTCTTCGGGCAGGAGGTTTATCTCCGTGAGTTCTTTCTTCACTTTTTCGATGTCAGCTGACTCTTTGTCGATCTTGTTGATCGCGACGATGAAGGGGAGTTTTTCCTTCTGGATGATCGCGAGACTCTCAAGCGTCTGTGGCTTTAGTCCGTCATCGGCGGCCACGACGAGAATGGCGACATCTGCGATCTGACCTCCCCGTGAACGCATGGCTTTGAATGCCTCATGGCCAGGCGTGTCGAGAAAGGTGATCGTTTTTTTAGCGCCCTTGTGTTCAGTCTCGACCTGGTAGGCGCCGATATGCTGGGTAATGCCGCCGCTTTCGCCCTCCATGACGTTCGTTTTCCGAATGGCGTCGAGGAGCTTCGTCTTTCCATGGTCGACGTGTCCCATGATGACGACGACCGGCGGTCGTGGAGTGATCCCGCCCCTCTCCGACAGAAGCGAGGCGAGTTTTTCCTTTTTGGATAGTTCAGCAGTCTCTTCATGGCTCTCGGCCGCTTTCGTGACGGTGAAGCCGAGGTCTTCGCTGATGATCGTCGCAGTTTCAAAGTCGAGACGTTCATTGAGCGAAGCCATGATGCCGTTCCGCATCATCTCTGCCATGACCTTTTGGATGGGAAGGCCGAGTTTTTCTGAAAGGTCTTTGACCACGATCGTTTCCGGAAGTTCTATGTCTCGTTTTTTCTCGGGGTGTTTTCCTTTCGTTCGTATCTCGGTGATGCTCTCTTCGCGAGACTTCAGCTGCTCGAGCTTTCGATGTCGCAGTATGGCAATTGTGATTTTATCAACCTGCGAATCCGGCACCTTGATCGCGCGTCGGCCGATATGAAAACCGATCCGCGGGAGCATGTCCAGCAGCTCATTCGGTGTCATCTTGAGTTGGTTCGCGAGTTGGCTAACGTTCATAAAATCCAGTCAACTCTACTTTTTTTTCCTCGAAAAGTCAAGGATTTTTGATATTTTTGACGTTTCAGATTTATGAACCTTGACAGGTAGCTGCCGTTTAGGTATCTTATATGGATTTTTGTATGGTGATTCCTGAGAAAACAGAAATACAAAACTTGCTTGGGTCGAGCCGGAGGGTGCTCATCACAGCACGTGACAATCCAGGTTTCGACGAGGTGGGGTCGGCAATTGCCTGGTTGCTTTTTCTCGGGAAGAAAAACCTCGAACGCGTCGACGTTCTGCTTTCGCTCCAGAACCCGAATCGTTACAAATGGCTGCCGGGTTTCGATCGCGTCCGTGATAGCATACAGGCAGCGGACGAGTTCGTCATACGCGTGAACGTCGCAAAGACGAAGGCTCGCCAACTGAGCTACGACCTCGCCGGTGACACGCTCGAGATCAGAGTGGTTCCCGAAGGCGGCAACTTCACGCCCGCAGATGTCTCGTTCGCAGCGAGCTCATTCAGCTATGATGTCATCCTGACGCTTGGCGCGCCAGATCTCGGCTCCCTAGGGGAGCTCTTTGAAAAGAATCGCGATCTTTTTTTTAATACGCCGATCATCAATATCGACCGCACGAGCAGGAACGTGCGTTATGGACAAGTGAACGTGGTACAGCTGACAGCCACCTCGCTCGCGGAGATCTCACACGCGTGCATGGATGCGATGACGCCGGAGATCGCCACGAACCTGCTCACAGGTCTTATCGCGAGCACGAATAGCTTCCAGACGCCGCAGGTGACGCCGGAGACGCTCCAGCTCGCCGGCGATCTCATCGTCGCGGGAGCGAAGCGCGAGGAGATCGTTGATCGTCTGTACCGGACGAAGGACATGGACAAGATGAAGGTCTGGGGTCGGGTCCTTTCACGCCTCAGCAAAGCGACCGATCGCATCGTCTATTCCGATATCGCGAAGGAGGATATCGAAGGCAAGAACATCGATCTCGAAACGCTGGTGGAAGAGCTCGTCATGGCCAGTCCCGAAGCTGATATTGTGGTCTTCTTTTACGAGCGGGCGCTCGATGAGACCGAGGTCTACGTCTATGCCCGCGAGAACTACGACGTGCAGACGATGCTCCAGCAGTTCAGTCCGACCGGAACGCGGAAACAAGTACACTTCACCGTATCTCGCGGCCGATCTGCCGCCGAGTCAGATGTCCTCGAAGTTCTCAAGGCGAAGAGCAAGCTCATCAATCGGTAAGAAAAAAACTGCCTGTCATGGCAGTGAGTTCAGTCGAGCGGCGATCATTCGGCATCCCGTTCGAGCCTGAGAGTCGCCGCCTGACTCACTCTATCTTCACTATCCTGCACGTCATCTCTTTATCTGCCAGCTTTATTTTTACGCTGTCGCCGACGGCGCGGCCTATGATAGCCATGCCGATGGGTGAGCTGTATGAGATGATGCCTTGCTTCGGGTCGGTTTCCGAAGACCCGAGGACGAGATATGTTCTTTCGTTACCGTCTATCTCGATCGTCACTCTATGCCCGAGCTGTACGGTGTCCGTATTGTTGTCCGGTTTGATGATCTCCGCGTGATTCAGCTGATCTTCCAATTCCAGGATCCTCTGATTGATGCCCCGCAGGCGTCCTTTCGCCATCTGATAGGCGGCGTTCTCGGAAAAGTCACCCATCTCCGCAAGCCGCATCACTTCTTTCGAGGTTTGCGGTAGGCTGACCTTTTTCAACTTATCGAGCTTGCGAGCAAGCTCGTCGAACTTCTCTTTCGTGAGACGAAAGTCCGGTTTCGCGTGGGTATATTTTCCTGGTTTTCGTATCGGAACGCGCATATATCAGTTAAGTTGTTCCACGCTGCTTTATAGTGAGAGGATGGTAGATCTCAGCAGATTTGGTCGGGGCCAAATTATAGTGGCATTAAGAGTTTTATTCGACTTTCAGAAAATACCCTGCCCAACTACTCACTAATTGCATTGTTGTGATAGTCTTAGCAACTGACTATACGCAAGCTCCTCAACTTCACCACTTTTCGACACCCAATAAGTCCTTAGCTTCAATTGCCTAAATCCGAAGTGAGAACCACAAAATTTATTAATAAATAATCTTTGCATTGTTTTTGGAAATCCTAGAGCATATATTCTGCTACTATTCGGGATATTCCCTTTTTTATCCATCTGAATCATAATTTGCCCTAGAGCACTATTAATGTTTGTTTGTCGGACAGAAGCGTGTTTTGAGTCCTTCTTTAATTCAACGTATAGATACCTATTCCATCTTGTTTTCCTAGCTTTAATATCTATACCGTGCTGTCCATGTCTTCGAGGTTTATTCAACATTTCCCAACCAATACTTTCTAGGTATTCTCGTAAATAATTTTCTACTTGTCGTTCACTCATAGTATTTCACAATAAATTTGCTTACTTTCTATGCACTTAATATCTGTATATTTGAAAGTGCTTGGACAGCACATTGCTTCGCCCTCTAAACGAATTGGCTCCCGAATAACGACCGAGCCATCCTCGTCCGTACTAAACACACCAGCATCATCTCCATTGTATTCAAAATAAAGTTCATTATCCTCA
This sequence comes from Patescibacteria group bacterium, assembly GCA_038063795.1. Taxonomy (GTDB): domain Bacteria; phylum Patescibacteriota; class Patescibacteriia; order UBA1558; family 2-01-FULL-52-15; genus JBBTUM01. The sequence continues at coordinate 3,619 of JBBTUM010000155.1, forward strand.
AAGAAAAATACTGAACGAGCTTGACAGTTGGAGAGCTTTGGACAAACTTCCACCAAATAGTCAGGCACGCCATTTCCTGTTACATCTGCAACCGTAAATGAATCCTCCCAGAAGTCTCTTAGCGACAGGTATTTACAGATACTTTCTGGTAGCTCAGGCGAACAATAATCACCCACTTCATCCCAGTCATAATCATAGAGAAAATCGTCAAGTGTTAAAGTCCAGAATTCTTTTCCATGTACATCTAAGTTCTCTGTGAGCCAAGATTCAATTTCTCGTTTGAGTTTATCGTCATCAGCTCCAGAAAATTCTCTTCTATAAAAAATTGAATAGACTTTGGCCTTTGTTGCTCCAACCTTTGTCAGAAATAACTCACCAAATCCCTCGTTAGGATATAAAAAATACAAAGTAACAAAGTAAGCACCATGCTTACCGCTATTATCGGTAGCTACAAATGGCGTCAAAATTATCCCGCCCCTTGCTTCGTTTTCAGACACTATAGCGTTTGCTACTCTTTCAACCGTTTCTTGTTCTGTTTCATCTGGTCGAGTCTCGTGTATATTTACAATGAATGATGATCGGTTTTCTCTATCTTTTATTGATACGGGTCTATAATACCCAGCCATACCCTCATTTATTGCTTCTTGATATGTAAAGGTATATTTAATGCCATCGTAAGCTAATAAATCCTTAACTATAAATGCCTTATTAGTACTTTGCTGTTTCTGTTGGGTTGCATTCTGTTTAACTGTAGCAGATTCACTATTCTCTTTAATTTTTGGTAAAAAAGTTACAAATATTATAAATACAACGAGAGCCACGGGTAAAACAGCAGTAATAAACATTGATACTGGCTGTTTATTTTTCACGATTGTATTGTGGTTTATAACTCTCTGGATTGGTCAGTAAAGACCTAATGATTGCTATAACCTCACTCGGTAAATAGTGAGCGTTTATCAAATAATCCGTCATTCCAGCTTTTATAAATGACTTTATATCTTCGTCGTGCTGGATATTGCATATTCCTAATATCGGAATTTTTTTCGTTTTATCATCTGTCTTAAGATGTTTTGTTGCTTGTTCGCCGTCCATAACAGGCATAATAATATCCATTATTATCAAGTCGGGATTGTAGTCGATGACAAGTTTAATTAGCTCCTCTTTGCTTTTAGGCGGATGCGCATAATGCTTGTATGCAAAGCCCTCTTTCGACAACTTCACTCCATACATCTCTCCCAAAAACTCATTGTCTTCAAAGTGTAATACCCTGCAATCTTTTTTAGCAGCTTCCTTATGCATTGCTTTTCGTTTGGTTAATTGAATCCTTGGCACAGATGCCCTGCCATTCCGTAGCCTTGGCGAAGGATGGTAGGCCTGGATGGAATCGAACCCCGATAGTATCCGCACTTGGCGGAACTATGGGGCAAGCCATCGACTTTACTAAACATTGGTACGCCCGCCTGGGATCGGACCAGGGACCCCTGCCTTATAAGGGCAGTGCTCTACCACTGAGCTACGGGCGCATATTTATCTATTTTAAAATGTGCTCCTTGTCCCGTACTGACGCGAAGCGTCTAGTACCGGGGTAACCGACTGAGCTATGCTCCCACGATATTACATTTCACGTTTACCACTGCCTGCCCCGTAGTGATGCACAGCATCTACTACGGGGAGTTACAGGCCCGTGAAATCAATGCAAGTATGCCAACGCTAGCTCTTTTAGTCAATTCATGTGCTGATGTAGGGCGTCGTGCTGGGTTTCATGCTATACTGCTCTTATGCGGAACTTTTCGATGAAGAACTTCAATTGGGGCAGGGGTGCGTTCATCATCGCCTATCAGGCGATCTTTTTGGCCGTGTTGCCCTTTTACCTCTATTACACGCCGCCGTCGCTTGCGCTAATAATCGCGTCACTGGTAGTACTGACACTGACCTCTTTCGGCATCGGCGTCTATCATCGTCATTACTCGCATCTTGGATACAAGCTGAATCCATGGATAGAGCCGCTTTTTTTGTTCCTCGGCACTGCTGCGCTCGAGGGGAGTGTCTGGACCTGGGCACATGATCACCGCATGCATCACCGTTTCCTCGACACCGATGATGATCCCTATACCGTGAACAAGGGTTTTTGGCACGCGCACATTCTTTGGATTTTGGAAAAATCGAAGGGGTAT
>JBBTUM010000156.1:0-7217 GCA_038063795.1 Patescibacteria group bacterium
ATATGCTCTTGACTCAGAGAAACGGGAATTAATCTTAGAAGTCTTTTCCGAACTCAAATTCCATGATGGAAATATGACTTATACGACGAAAGAGGGCTATGCAGCCCTCTTCAATCGCAATAATAGTCTTGTTGGCTCCGCGAGTCGGATTCGAACCGACGACCCACTGGTTACACGTAATCCATACGTTTCCGTATAGCGTGGACTATATCATCGCCTTAGTGGTAAATCACCGCCTTAGGCGTTTCGGTATCTAGTCTCTACGGTGCCCCCGTCATATGACGAGGTTCCCTCGGTGTTAGCCTATTCTTTACGAACGTAGCGTTCACCGATATCCCGAAATTTTCACCTTAGAGTTTCCCCTAAGGGCTGCCTTTATAGTTTACCCCTCAACTTCGCTCGGGGTCGACTTCGTCGACAGCCAGTTGCTCTACCGCTGAGCTATCGCGGACCGAATTTCGCTTTTCCTTACTTTTGTTGGCTTGCCAGCCGTAGCCTTGGCGAAGGCTGGTCGGGGTAGGCGGACTTGAACCGCCGACCTCTTGCACCCCATGCAAGCGCGCTAGCCAACTGCGCCATACCCCGTGAACTACTCGCTGCGCTCGAGCTTCGCTCTAAATCAAGCTGCGCTCTGATTCAGGGTTCACGGCGCAGCCATTTGCCTCTGTCATGGCGCACCATGCACCTGAGCGGAGCGAATGGTACATGGTGCCGGAGGAGGGACTCGAACCCTCAAGGCTTGCAGCCATACGATTTTGAGTCGTACGTGTATACCAGTTCCACCACTCCGGCGAAACATAAAAAAGTCGCTAGAACTATACAAGACAGCTGCACGAAAGTCAACTCATAAAAATGGTCCTCCACTCATTGCGAACGCTTCCAGAGAACCCCCGAGTACCCCATTGCGGGATGGAGAGCGAGGTCAGGTTCATTGTTTCAAAAATTTTTTCGCAGAAGGACAAATATCTCGCAGAACGCACTGCCCGCAGAGCGGGCGCGGCTTGCATATCGCGCGGCCGTGCATGATGAGGTACTCGTTGACGTCAAGATAGTCCTTTGGTTCATACAACGTTTCAAGGTCGTCCCCCATCTTCTTTGCGTCACGCGGCCTTATGAGCCCCAAGCGCGGCGCCACCCTCGAAACGTGGGTATCAACGGCAATGCCAGTATTTTTTCCAAATGCCTTTGCCATGATGAGGTACGCGGTCTTGAACGAGACGCCGGGCAGTTTCAAAAGGTCGCCAAGACTCGCCGGCACCGCGCCCTTGTGATCTCGCTCAAGGATCTGCCCGATGCCTTTGAGATAGCGCGCTTTTGAGCGGTAGAATCCCGTGGAATGTATCTCGCGCTCGAGGACCGGAAGCCGCGCGCGCGCGTACGCGCGCGCAGTGCGGTATTTCTTGAAAAGTTTTTTCGTCACCTCGTTCACCTTCTTGTCGGTACACTGGGCCGATAACACCGTACCGATTACCAGTTCCAGTGGGATTTTCCAGCGAACGAACTCGCCCGGCTCACGATAGGTACGCCGAAGGCGCCGCAACGCCTCGCGCGCTCTAGTTTTTTTGTCCATACTCCTGTACGATACAGCAACTATCAATTTTCACAAATGGAACTCCTCGTCTATCTCATACTGCTCGTGTTCCTGAGCCTTCTCGGTTTCTACTTCGGACGCGCGTTCATCATGGGCGCGCCGTACGCTCCGACGGACAAGAAGGCGATCCGCACCATGATCGGACTACTCCAGATCAGGAAAGGCGAGCGCGCCTGCGACATCGGGGCTGGCGACGGGCGCATCGTCATGGCACTGGCGCAGGCAGGCGCGAACGCGATCGGGTATGAACGGAACCCGTTGCTCGTGCTTGCTGGCGGCATCTGGATACAAAAAAAGGGGCTCGGAGCTACCGCGAAGCTGCAGCACAAGAACCTCTGGAAGGCCGACTATCGCCCTTTTACCGCCGTGACGCTCTTCGGCATCCCCTACATCATGGATCGTTTAGAAAAAAAACTGCTCGCCGAACTGCCCCACGGCGCACGCGTCGCGAGCAATGCCTTCCCGTTCCCGAACTGGAAACCGGTCACGAAGCAGGACGGGGTGTATCTCTATATAAAAGAATAGTGGCAAATGAAGAGGGACGGCCGCTCGTCGCACACAGCGCGACAGACGACCGCCCCTCGGTACCTACGTACGCGCCTGCATCCAGGCGTGCTCGAACTCTCCCAGACGGCGGAGACCTTTCGCGACGTCGCAGCTCCTGCGAGCGCTGGACTGCGCGCGATGCCTTTCCGTTTCCTCTTCGGCCGGTGTCATGCGGTTAGCGTTCCTGACCGCGTCGACAGCGCCCTTGCCGAGGTCCTGATACAGGGAAAAGTTGGCCTCGAGGCCGATTCGCTCCATGTCGATGTCCTCGGTGACGCCGTCCGTGAGCTTGAGCTCAGCGACCATCGTCTCGACGGTGCAGACGAGCTGACCCACGGAAAAGGAAGTGCCATGCTTCTGCTGGAGGTCGTTCACCAGCCGCCTCGCGAGACCCAGATTCATCCGAGGCCAGCTTCCCTGGTAGACAGCTATCTGATCTCGCTGGGTCTTGACCTTGGCGTAGAGCCAGGCCACTACGGCGAACAGGAAGCAGCTCAGTACGACGAAGAACGTTTGCATGCGTTCCTCCCACGTCCCCTAGGGACGATAAAGGGTAGTTGGCTACCCGGTGCTCTGGAATACCGCTCGTAGGCGAGCGGTGGCTTCTTGAAATGAACGATTATTAAGTATACTATAAATATTCAATAAAGTCAATATCTACAAATTAGACCCCATCTGGTACACTACGGACTATGTCAGCGAAAAAGATTGTCATATTGGCCGCAATTCTTTCAATACCGCTCCTCTACCTCGGTTACCAAAATCTCGTCTCGGGCACACAGACCTCGCGCGTCGCTGAATCTGCCCTCGCGGAAGAGCCCGACCGCCGTGTCGTGGTCCCGATCAATGACGGCGATACCATAGGAAGCATCACCGACGCCCTCACTATCCCGTACGAAACGGTGCAGGAGATCATTGCCACCAGCACGCCGGTCTACGACCTCACCTCTATCCGCGCAGGCAAAGAGATCGTATTTTACTTTGATCATGATGCTGACGAGCTCACGAAGGTGGAATACGAGCCTGGCACCGAAAATATCGTCACGGTGACGCGCGTCGACGGCGTATGGCATGCGGAAAAGATACCTATCGCGTATGAGATAAAACAGCGGATGGTGAGCGGCACGATCGAAAGCTCCCTCTACGAAACCGCGCTCGAGCAGGACCTCGACACCCGCGCGATAATAGACCTCGCAGAGACCTTCGCGTGGCAGATAGACTTCGCCGTCGACATCAGAAAGGGAGACAGTTTCACGATGCTCTATGAGGAACGCTACCGCGACGGCGAATACGCTATGCCGGGCAGGATCATCGCCGCGAAGTTCAATAACGCCGGGAACGAATACAAGGGCTACCTCTATGAAGTGGGCGGCGAAGAACGATATTTCGATCCCGAGGGCAATTCGCTGCAAAAAATATTCCTTAAGTCCCCGCTGCAATACCGCTACATCAGCTCCGGCTTCACGGGCGCGCGTATCGATCCGATCAGCGGACATACAGCGCCGCACCGCGCCGTTGATTACGCAGCGGCATACGGTACGCCTGTCGTCTCTGTCGGCGACGGCACCGTAGTCCGCGCAGGATGGAACGGCGGCTACGGCTACTCCGTTGACGTACGGCACAACGAGACCTACACGACTCGATACGGCCATTTTTCAAAAATAGCAGTTAAGAACGGCGCCCAGATATCGCAGGGAGATATCGTCGGCTACGTGGGCTCCACCGGCCATTCGACCGGACCTCACCTGCACTATGAGATACACAAGTTCGGCACCCCAATCAATCCATTGACCATCGAGCTTCCTCCCGACGACTCGCTTCCGTCAGAAATACTGCCTGACTTTCAGGCATATAGTGCGCAGTTCGATATATAGCGGACGCTCGCAGAAAAACATGTCTTTACGTATACTGTACGTATGGTCATCGGCATTGACGCGACTCGCGCGAATAAACCCCAGAAGACGGGTGTCGAGTGGTACTCCTACCACCTCATTCGGGAATTGGTGAAACTGCCGTCGCCGCATACGTTCAGACTCTACTTCAGGAACGCTCCCGAGGAAGGGCTCGCGCACCTTGGCGCGAACGTCGAATACCGCATTCTCCGCTGGCCGCTCCGGTACCTCTGGACGCAAGTCCGCCTCTCCATCGAAATGCTCTTCAGCCCTCCTGACATGCTCTTCGTGCCCGCGGCAGTGGTCCCGCCTCTGCACCCTGCGCGAACGGCTACAACGATCCATGACGTCGCCTACCTGCCCTATCCACAAAGCTACAGCTGGTTCAGCCGCTGGTACCTGCACTATGCCGCGCGGAAAGCCTCACAGCTCCCCATGATCCTCACAGTATCTCACTTCTCGAAGGATGAGATCGTGAAATACTACGGCGTCCCGCAGACGAATATCGCAGTGACGCATCTTGGCTTCGCGCACACGACCGTGCAACCCGCCTCGATGGTCACCACGAAGTTCAATATCGAGGAGCCATACCTTCTGTATATCGGGCGTCTCGAACGGAAGAAGAACGTCGCAGTGCTCGTGAAGGCGTTCGACCTCATCAAGCGGGAGCCATGGGGCAACCAGTTCGAGCTCGTCCTTGCAGGCATCAAGGGATACGGCTGGGAGGAAATCGAGCGAACCATCGCAGCCTCAAAGTACCGAGACGACATCAAGATCATCGGCTGGGTCACGGAGGAGGAAAAACACACCCTCTTCGCACGCGCGACCGCGTTCATTCTCCTTTCGGCGTATGAAGGATTCAGCATCCCCCTCCTGGAGGCAATGTCAGCACGCACGCCGGCGATCACGAGTGATCAGGCTGCACTTCCGGAAGTCGGCGGGACAGCGGTCCTGCGCACACCGCGGGGAGATACCGCCGCGGTTCGCGACGCACTCCACACCATCATCATCGATCATGAACTGAGGCAGCGCCTCGTCGATGAAGGTGCGCACAGGGTAAAATCGTTTACCTGGCGACATACTGCCGAGCAAACGCTCGCGGCGCTGAGCGCCTTAGAGCAACGTCCTGTACCGACAAAATGATTCTCATTTTTTCCACATTGTACCTGCTGCTGCCTGCATACGCGGCGAACATGGCCCCCGTCGTCGCGCACCGGCTGGATTTTTTGCCAAGACTTGCGCGCCCGATCGACGGCGGGCTGAAGCTCTGGGGAGAATACGTCTTTGGCACCGGCAAGACATGGCGCGGCGTGGTCCTGGGAACGATCGCCGCGATGTTCATGGGCGCTATTCAATTTTTTCTCTGGCAATTCAACATCATCCGTCTCCACTCGGTCATCAATTTTGCCGCTGTAGACCCACTGTTTTTCGGACTGCTCGGAGGCATCGGTGCGCTCGGCGGGGATCTCCTGAAAAGTTTCTGCAAAAGGCGGTTCAGAATAAAATCAGGGCAGCCCTGGCCTCTTTTTGATCAGCTTGATTTCGTCATTGGCTACTTCGCCGCCATCTCGCTCGTGGTCACAGTTCGCGGCTCGATCGTTCTCGCGGGCATGGCCATCACACTGATCGTTCATCCAGTTGTGAACTTCATAGCCTATCGACTCAGCATCAAACGCGTATGGTGGTGACGCACAACTTGCTCGTCATCTACAATCCCGCATCGGGGAGAATGAGAATAGAAAAAGCCTGGCACGCCTTCATGACCGAGGCGTCACACGACGGCTATCGCTGCACGCCGGTGAATATACAGGACGCCGCGCTTGGGGCTATAGGCGACCTTAGCCGCTTTTCGGCCGTCGTCGTCATCGGCGGAGATGGAACGCTGCGCACGGTTGTACAGTTCTTGTATGACCGGAGCGCCGACCTGCCGATCATGCTCGTTCCGAGAGGCTCAGCGAATCTGATTGCAAAAAGCCTCAGCCTCCCTCGCTCGGTCAAGAAGGCGCTCCGTGTTCTCCGAAGCGGCGCATCACTATCGGTCGACATCGCCCGGCTTTCAAATGGGACGATCTTTGTCGGCGCCTGTGCCATTGGCTATCTCAGCCATCGCGTCACGAGCACTCCCCTGCTCGCGAAGCGGCTCCTCGGCTTTGCCGGCTACCTGTGGTCATTCCTCCTGCATCGGCAGCTCCCTCTGTACACATTCTCCTTCTCCGCTGATGGCAGCTCCTTTGTCATCCAGGGACACAGCCTTTTCATCGTCAATGCGACGAACCTCTTCGGCGTCCGATCGCCACGCGTCGCCGACTTCCAGGATGGCATTTTTGAACTGGCTGTCACGACGAACACGTCGTGGATCGCTTCGCTCGCACTCCTTTTTGATTTTTATTTCCGCCGCAGCGCCCCGCGTCACTTCATGATGGTCTCGGGCAAGCGCTTCTCGCTCAGGACGGAAGGCATCCCCGCGCTACAGGTCGATGGCGAAGTGCTCCCGAACGTGCAGCGGGTCGATATCGAAGTGTTGCAAAAAAAACAGCGATTTTTTACGTTGAAACATCATGACTCTCACCAATAAAAGAGACGCCGCCCTGGCGCCATTCCTCAACATCATACCGACGTGGATCACGCCGAACGGCCTGAGTCTTTTGCGGCTCGCGCTCTGTCTGCCGCTCCTGTGGTTCCTCATGGGCGAGCTCTACGGATGGGCGTTTCTGGTTTTCGCCATCGCGGCGGTGAGTGATTTTCTCGATGGCTCACTCGCGCGGCTTCGCCGCGCGCAAAGCGACCTCGGCCGAATGCTCGATCCCGCTGCCGACAAACTGCTTTTTTTCATACCGTTCCTTTTCATCGGAACGCGTATCGTCATGCTCCCGTTGTTTGTCACGGTTATCGCACTTGAATTAGTAACAATGCTCGCCTTTGGCGCCGCCTACCTTGCGGCGAAGAACCTGCCTCGAGCACGCCGGGGGGTCGTTGAAGCAAATACGTACGGACAGGCCAAACTCGCGTTCTATAGCGGAGCAATCGCTGTTCTGTTCCTGTGGCCTCTGCATCCCTTCTTCGCGACGCTCGCACAGACACTCCTATGCCTCGGAATACTCTTTGCACTCGGTAACTTGATCTATCTCGCTACCCGGCGGCCTTAATGCGAACCATCGAAGATCGTCCGCGCGTTGAAAGCCATGAAC